>JAYTRT010000676.1:0-10190 GCA_043746045.1 Actinomycetota bacterium
GGCTAGTGGGCAGCCGGCGTCACCTTTGGCAGCGCGGGCAGAACGATGTGGTGCGTCCACCGCTGACCACCTGTTGGATTCGCGCTTTCCCGCAGGTCAGACAGATCTCCCCGCCACGGTCGTACACACGGTGAGAGACCTGGAACCAGCCGCCTTCACCGCCGATGTCCACGTACTGGGTGTCCTTCAGTGTCGACCCTCCGGCCTCGATCGCCGCGACGAGGATGTCGCCGATCGCCGCATGGAGTCGGGTCACCTCGGCCGGCTTCAGCGAGTTGCTGAGCCGGTCGTGGCGAATACGGGCGCGATGCAGGATCTCGTCGGCATAGATGTTGCCGATCCCGGCGATGATGCTCTGATCGAGCAGCAATGCCTTCATCTGACGCGAACGACGACCGAGCACGTCGGCCAACTGCCGTCGCGCCAGCCCATCGGCGATGGGGTCGATGCCGAGTCGGTTCAATTCCGGCATCTCGATGGCTGCGTTGTCCGGGTCGTAGACGACGACTTCCCCGAACGTGCGTGGATCGATGAACCGGAGTTGTTCGTGACCGGGACCTGCCAGGTCGAGAACGACGTGGGTGTGGGCCAGCCGCTCGCGGTCGGCGGGCTCGATCAGCACGCGTCCACTCATCCGCAGGTGGATCATCATCGAGTCGCCGGTGTCGAGCGGGACGATCAGGTATTTGCCTCGGCGTTGTGCGCTCAGCGGCGTCGCCCCTGTCAGCCCGTCGATCAAGGCCTGCCGAGATGTGCGCCGGACGGTTCGCTCACGGCCGACCTCGACCCGTTCGATCCGCCGTCCGACGAATCGTTGCTGCAGGCCGCGCCGGACTGTCTCGACCTCGGGCAGTTCAGGCATCGGGTGTCGCGGAGGCGTCGCGCTGCAGCGTCATGCACGCTTCCCCGGCGGCGGCCTGCTCGGCGATCTTCTTCGATCGTCCCTCGCCGCGACCGAACGTCTGACCGGCGATCAGCACCGTCGCGAAGAAGTTTTTGGCGTGATCAGGGCCGTTCTCGCTGAGCACGTAGACCGGTGCAGCGTCGAAGCGTCGCACGGCGATCTCCTGCAGCATCGTCTTGAAGTCCAGCCGGTCGAGCTGCAACACCGCCTGCAGCAGACGTTCGCCGATGACTCGTTCGACGAAGGCGTACGCAGCTTCGGTTCCCGAGTCGATGTAGATCGCCCCGAGCACCGCTTCGAACGCGTCGCTGAGGATCGACGGTTTCAACCTGCCCCCGGCTGCGTCCTCGCCACGGCCGAGCATCATGCTGGAACCGATGTCGAGCGCGAGCGCTGTCTCGGCCAACGCGGACGCGTTGACCACGCTCTTGCGCAGATCAGTGAGCTTGCCCTCCGGGAGGTCGGCGAATCGGGTGAACGCGAGGTCGGCCACGATCCAACCGAGCACCGCATCGCCGAGGAATTCGAGTCGCTCGTTCGATGCCTCGTTGCCGCCGACCTCGGCGCACCACGACCGGTGGGCCAGCGCGCGACGAAGCAACCCACGATCGAGGAAGGTGTAGCCGAGCCGTTCGCTCAACGCGTCGAGGTCGGGTTCAGCGAAGGCAGAACGCGACGATGTCGTCGTTGTCGGCACGTGGCCGCCCAGGTTCACGCTTCCAGCACGCGCGCGTACACGTAGTCGACCGCGTCGCGCACAGTCTTGAGATCTTCGAGGTCTTCGTCCTCGATACGCAGCTCGATCGAGCGCTCGGCGAGATCCTCCTCGAGCGCCTCCACGAGTTCGATCAGCGCCAGGGAATCGGCTTCGAGGTCGTCACTGAACGACTGACCTTCGGAGATGGTGCCGGGCTCGCGCTCGAGGATCTCGGCAAGGTTGTCGCGCACGATGGCGAACACGGCCTTGCGATCGAGTGGTGTATCAGTTTCGGCGGGCACGTCTGTGGGCTCCCTCGACGATGGGGTGCGCTGGATTGCGCGCCCGAATCAGCCTTCCGAGCCTAGGCGTTGGCGGCGATGGCGGCGCGGATTTGCTCGACCATGCCCGATTCGACCATTTCCTTGGCGATCTTGATGCCATTGACCATCGCCTTTGCCGAGGCCGAGCCGTGCGAGATGATGCACACCCCATCGACGCCGAGCAGGATCGCCCCGCCGTAGGTCTCTGGATCGAACGTCTCGTACAACGACAAGAAGGCTGGCATCAACGCGTCGGCATGGGGCTTGTTGGCCGGGTCGCTGCCGAGCGCGTCGAACAGTGCGGTGATGACGCCGCGGAGCGCTCCCTCGAGGGTCTTCAGGACCACGTTGCCGGTGAATCCATCGGTGACCACCACGTCGACGTGATCAGTCATCAGATCGCGCCCTTCGACGTTGCCGATGAAGTTGATGCCCGTCGCAGTCTCGAGCAGCGGGAAGACCTGTTTGCGGAGCAGGTCTCCCTTCCCCGGCTCTTCGCCGATCGAGAGGAGTCCGACCTTGGGATTGTCGATGCCGAACCGGTGCGTGGCGTAGACGGAACCCATCTGCGCGAATTGCACCAACCACTCGGCCTGCACTTCCGCGTTGGCGCCCGAGTCGAGCATGACCGTCGGGTTCGAGCCGGGCACCGGGATCATCGTCGCGATCGCGGGTCGGTTGACACCCTTGATCCGACCCATCCGCAACAGCGCCGAGGCCATGGTCGCACCGGTGTTTCCGGCAGAGATCATCGCGCTCGCCCTGCCGTCGCGGACCGCCTCAGCGGCGCGCACCAGCGATGAGTCCTTCTTCCGACGTACTCCATTGGCCGGGTCGTCGTCCATTGCGATCACCTCGGTCGCCTCGATCAGGTCGAGGTCACCGCGACCCTCGAGGCCGGGCGGACCGACGAGCACGATCGGAATACCGAGGGCCGCGGCCTGCAGCGCGCCGGCGACGATCTCACTCGGAGCCTTGTCGCCGCCCATGGCGTCGACTGCGATTGGCAACATGGCCGGAATCGGCAGCATCGGCGTCAGCCGACGTCGACCACTGCCCGGTTCTTGTACCAGCCACACGTGTGACACACGGTGTGCGGCAGCTTGGCTGCGGCACAACGGGGGCACACGCTACGGGCCGGGGCGCTGAGTCGCCACGAACCAGCGCGGTGGCTGTGGGTCTTCATCTTCGACTTCTTCTTCTTTGGAACGGCCACCGTAGGACTCCACACTGCGAGCGGGTTGGGAACAACCCACTGGGCGAAACGACTGCTGAATCGTAGCGGCCGACAACGATATTTGCGCCACCTGAGCGCCAGGTCGATCAGTTGTCGTCGAACTGGGCTTTGAGACGGTCCAACACGTCCCACGGAGACGACTGCACGGGTGCTTCACAGCCGCAGGTCGCCTCGTCGAGGTTGATGCCGCACGTCGGGCACAAGCCGCCGCAGTCCGGACGGCACAGCGGTGACTCCGGAGCGTCGAGCAACGCCAACTCGCGCACCATCGGCATCAGGTCGAGCTGGTCACCGACGATCTCGAACGCGTCCGGGTTGGTGACGACCACCTGATAGAGCTCGTCGACATCGGATCGGGCGTGTTCGCTCAGCTCCCTCAGACACCGCCGGCAGTTGCCGTGCCACGGCACATCGATGCTGCCGAGCACAACGATCCCGTCAGTCAGGCTTTCCAGCCGCAGATGAACCGAAACGAGATCGTCGGGATGGAAGCGGGTGGCGACGAGACCCAGTTCGGCGGTTGTCAGTTCGAGGTCGATCGTTCTTTCGGCCCCCGGTCGCCGCAGCAGTTCGGAGGCATTGACGAGGAGGACTCGGGACGGCGCGGCTCGGTACGTCACTGGCGTTCCTGATCGAAGAACCCTTTCGTGGGGTCGTCCTCGTCGTGCGGCTGGTGTGCTCTGTGCGCACCGATGGACAGACGCGACCTGCCGGCGTGGACGGTCTTGCCCAGCTTGTCGAGCAAGATCTCGAAGCTCCCGAGTCGCTGGTCGAGGAAGTCCTCGGTCTCGTGGCGCAGGCGCCGGGAATCGGCCTCCGCTGCTTCGATGATCTGGCGAGCGCGCTGTTCGGCGGCACGGACGACCTCGGTGCGTTGCACCATCCGCTCCGCCTGGACCCGTGCGGCTTCGAGCAGTTCGTCGGCTTCACGACGGGTCTTGGCGACGAACTCGCTGCGCTCCTTGAGCATCCAACGGGCCTGGCGAAGCTCGTCCGGCAGACGTTCGAGCGCTGACTCGAGCAGGTCGTTGATCTCGTCGCGATCGATCCGTGGCGACGACGAGAGCGGCATCGTCGGTGCCGTCGCGATGATGTCGGCGGCGCGCCGGACGAGCGTCTCGGCATCGCCCACCTGACCGACGCGCGAGTACGAATCGGTGTCGTCGGTGATGTCGTCGAACGTGTCACTGAACGTGTCGCTCAGGTTGGTCGGGATGTTGTCGTCGTATTTGTCGTCGTAGCTCATGATGTGGCCCTATGGGACGTGTTCGGAAATGTTTTGGCAAGCCCCGCGGCAACTGCGGCCGGTACCAGATGCGAAACATCTCCACCGTACTGTGCAATCTCACGAATGAAGCGACTGCTCAGAAACACGCGGTCGGGTCGGCAGGCGACGTAGACGGTGCGCACCCCGGACACCGAGTGGTTCATATGAGCCATCTGCTGTTCGATCTCGAAATCACCCGCATTGCGCAGCCCTTTGACGATGAAATCGGCGCCGAAATGCTTGGCCGCATCGATCGCCAGACCCGTGCTCTGCTCGACCCTCACGCCGTCGATCCCACCGACACTGCTCTTGATCATCGCGATCCGTTCGTCGATGGTGAACAGCCCGCTCGGCTTCGACGGGTTGTACATCGCGACCACCGTGACATCGCCGAAAAGCTCAGCCGCCTGCTCGATCACATCGAGGTGACCGAGATGGATCGGATCGAAGCTGCCCGGATACAGCACGCTGTTGATCTTGGCGCTCATCCGCTCAACGGTAACCGGTTCGGCCTATGGCAACCGTTCGAGCATGGTGACGACGGTCCGGCCGTGTCGCTTGGCCTTCAACAGTTCCCATCCGCCGGGGGCCTCGATCTCGTGTCCGGACTCGGCCACCACGAGACCGGCGCGCAGAACCGCCAACAGCTCCGGCCAATGGGTGAACGTGTACGGCGGATCGATGAGGGCGATGTCGACAGCCGTGATGCCCGGCGCGTAGGCGAGCACATCGGACCCGGCGACACGAGCGCGGTCCTCGATGTCGAGTGCCTTCAGGTTCGAACGCAGCGCATTCAAAGCGGAACGGTCTCGCTCGACGAACAGACACGACTCTGCGCCACGCGACAGCGCCTCGATCCCCAGCGCACCGCTTCCTGCATAGAGATCGGCCACGGTGGCCCCCTCCAGAACCCCCATGCTGCCGAGCGAGTTGAACACTGCCTGGCGAACCTTGTCGGTGGTCGGTCGCGTCGACAAACCCTCCGGTGCCGTCAACTTGCGCCCGCCGAACTCGCCCGAAATCACTCGCATCCGCGCAAGACTAAAGGCGATGTTCGATTCTGAGCCACGACCCGAACTGACACCCGAGCCGGAGATCGTCTGTGTCGACTGTGGTGGCCGCTGTTTCCTGCTCACCCATCCGGCAGAGGACGGCGTCTGGTATCCCGGCGACATCGTCAGCTACCGCTGCCAGGACTGTCGCGACAGGTGGGACCTCGTCCTGCCCGAGGAAGGCGACTCCAGGGGCGATTAGGTGTGTTCGCCGGGGACGCTGCCGGCCGAACTCAGCTCTTGAACAAGAAGGCTTCGTCTTCGGCGCTCAACAGCAGACGGACTTCGTCGAGCAGCAACTCGTGCTCGACGAGAAGCGGGTCGGGGTCGACGATGTCGAATGCCGCCTGCCGGGCGAGGTGCACCAACTCGCGGTCGCGTCGTAACGAGGCGAGCTTGAGGTCGCTGCGTCCCTTCTGCGCCGTGTTCATCAACGTCCCCTCGCCGCGTAGGTCGAGATCGATCTCGGCGAGCTCGAAGCCGTCGGTCGAGCCGACGAGTGCCTCCACGCGCGGGCTCGTGCCGTCCAATTCGGCGGTGACGAGCCAGCAGATCGACGCGGTCGCGCCGCGACCGACTCGGCCACGGAGTTGATGCAGCTGGGCGATCCCGAAGCGGTCGGCATCGATGATCACCATCACCGTGGCGTTGGGGACGTCGACCCCGACCTCGATCACCGTCGTCGCAACGAGAACGTCGAGTTCACGGTCTCGGAAGGCGTTCATCACCCGCTCCTTGTCGGCCGACGACATCCGGCCGTGCAACAATCCGATCCTCATCCCTTTCAAATCCTGGTGAACCAGACGTTCGTACGTCTCCTCCGCCGACGCCACTTCCAACTTCTCGCTCTCCTCGATCAACGGGCAGACCACATACGCCTGCTGTCCGTTGGCGACGTGCTGGCGAATGTCGCCCCACGCGGCCAGCTCCATCAACGGCCCGTTCGCCCAGTGCGTCACGATCGGGGTGCGGCCGGGCGGCAACTCGTCGAGCACGCTCACGTCGAGGTCGCCGTAGACCGTCATCGCCGCGGTGCGCGGAATCGGTGTTGCGGTCATCACCAGCACATCGGGAACGACCCGGTCGTCTCCGATTCCCGAACCCTTCATCCGCAGTGCCGCCCGCTGCTCGACACCGAAACGGTGCTGTTCGTCGACCACGACACAGCCGAGGCTGTCGAACTCGATTGCATCCTGGATGAGTGCGTGCGTCCCGATCGCGATGTCGATCGTTCCATCGGCGAAGCCGGCGATCACGTCACGTCGATCCTGTCCAGTGATCCTGTTCGTCAGCAGCGCGACGCTCAGCGGTCGTTCGCCGAACAGGCTGCCGGGGTCGGGCACCTTCACATCGGCCAGCAGGGCACGAATCCCTGTTGCATGTTGCTCCGCGAGCACCTCGGTCGGGGCCATCAGCGCACCTTGATGGCCACCCTGAACCGCACACAGCAGAGCCGAGACCGCAACCACCGTCTTGCCTGCCCCGACATCGCCTTGCAGCAGGCGATGCATGGGGTGCGGCCCGGACAGATCGATGTCGATCTCGGCGATGGCGCGCTGCTGGGCGCCGGTGAGTTCATACGGCAGCGCCGCGTGGAATCGACGAACGAGTTCGCCGCTCATGTCGTGGCGAATACCGCGTTGCTCACGTTCGAACGCTCGCTTGCGCATCACCAACACCGTCTGCACGCGAAGCAACTCGTCGAAGGCGAGTCGACGTCGGGCCTGTTCTTTTTCGCCCATCGACTCCGGCAGGTGGATCTGGTGCATCGCCGTGTGCCGATCGATCAGGCCGAGGCCACGCCGGATCGTGTCGGGGAGAGGATCGGCGAAGCCACGCGCTGTGCATCGTTCGAGCGCGTTCTCGACCCAGCCGGCGATCTCCCAGGTCGAGAGCTGTGCCTTTTCGCTCTGTGGATAGATCGGCACGATCTTGCCGGTCCGGTCACCGATCAGGTCGACGATCGGGTTCGTCATCTGCAGCCCGCCGCGATAGACATCGGCCTTCCCGAACAACATCACCTGCAGGCCCTCGCGCAGTTGCCGTTCTCGCCACGGCTGATTGAAGAAGACGATGTGCAGCGATCCGGACCCGTCGCCGACCTTGGCCTCGATCATCGTCCGCCGGTTCCGCATCGCCCGCTTCGTGACGGACCGCACCGTGACCAGCACGAGCGCCTCTTTTCCCGGCACGAGATCGCTGACCCGCGCCTCGTTCGTCCGGTCGACCCACCGCCGCGGATATGTGGTGAGCAGATCGAGAACGGTGTCGACGCCGACATCGTGCAACGACGCCTGCTTCTTGTCGCCGACACCCTTCAGCTTTTCGACAGGGATCGCCGCGAGTTCACGCAATGTGATCCCGTGTGGTTTCGCTTCGGAGACCACGCCCGCTCAGGTCACTCGACGCCGAACAGGTACGGATACAGCGGCTGACCCCCGCGGTGCACCTCGACCTGGACGTTCGGATGTTGTTCGGACAGCCACGCAGTGATCGCCCCGGTGACCACCGCAGATGCATCGACCCCTTCGATGACCGTGACGATTTCGCGCTCCGCAGTGATGAGCTGATCCAACAGTGCCGTGGACACGTCGATCACCGTGTCACTGATGCTGACGATGCCGTCGCCGCGAACGATGCCGATCCAGTCGCCCGTGCTGATCGGTCCAGCATCGCTGGCCGTGTCGCGGATGGCCTGGGTGACCTCTCCGGTGGCCACGGACTCGGCTGCTTCGCCCATCTCCACGCCGTTGTGGTGCGCCGACGCCTCCGGGTCGTAGACGACGAGTGCTGCGAGCGCCTCCGGCATGCTCCTCGTCGGCACGACCACCACCGTCTTGGAGGTCAACGCACCGACCTGTTCGGCGACCGGGATGATGTTCTTGTTGTTCGGCAGGAGGATCACCTGCTGCGCATTGACGGCTTCGACGGCGTCCAGCAGCTCGGCCGTCGACGGGTTCGACGTCTGCCCACCGGCGATCACACCCTGCACACCCAGTTGGGCGAACAGGTCGCTCAGCCCGTCTCCGCTGCTGACGGCGACAATGGCGCAGGTCACAGCCGGCATGCTCGTGTTCCTGAGCAGCGGCCGCAGCGGTTCGCCCTTCAGCGCTGCCTCGCGCTGGGCATGTTCTTCTGCCACTTCCTCGAACAGGTCGGTGACTCTGATCTTGTGCGGTCGCCCGCCGCTGTCGATGGCTGCTTCGATCGCGGCGCCGATGTCGTTCGTGTGGACGTGGCAGTTCCAGATGCCGTCCCCGCCGACCACGACGATCGAATCGCCGATGCGAGCCCACGCCTGCTTGAACGCGTCGATGCTCTCGTCGACGAGATCGATGAAGTACATCACCTCGTAACGAAGATCACTCACGTCGCCTTCACCTCGGCGCGCGACGGCTTCGAAGTTGGCGATTCCGTCGTCGGCGTCGTCGTTCGTCTCGTCGGGCTCCGGCATTGCCTCGCCGTCGACGACGTGGATGGCCGCATCGAGGAGCAGGAGGAATCCGGCGCCGCCGGCATCGACGACGCCTGCGTCCTTCAGTACAGGCAGGATGTCGGGCGTACGGTCCAGCGATTCACGACCGGCAACGCGCGCGGCCCGGAGCATCTCGACCAGCGACGCACCTCCCGCTGCCGACACCTGCGCTGCATCGGCCGTCTCGCGCACGACGGTCAGGATCGTGCCCTCGATCGGCTTGAGGACCGCCTGATATGCAGCGACCGACGCATTCTTGAAGCTCTCGGCCACCTTGCTGGCCGTGCCGGAACCGTCACCGAGGCGGCCGGCCTCTTTCAGCGTGTTGGCGATGCCCCGCAGGATCTGGCTGAGGATCACACCGCTGTTGCCGCGCGCTCCCATCAACGACCCGTGGCTGATCGCGGTGCACGTCGGCTCGAGCTCGCGGTCGCTCGTGGCCAACTCGGCAACGACCGCATCGAGCGTGCGTGCCATGTTCGTCCCTGTGTCACCGTCGGGCACCGGGTACACGTTCAGCCGGTTGATGCCGGCGGCGTGTACCTTCATCGTGTCGCGGAACGCAATGACCGTGTCGCGTAGGGCATCCGCCGAAAGCCGTTCGAGGGTTGGCACGCGGTGCATCGTAGCGACGGGCCACCCCTCAGCCGCCGCTCTCGAAGTCTTGGCTTCGACGGTGAAGTGGAAACCTGTCCTGATAGCGTCTACCGACGTTGTTTGGCTTGTGACGGTCCGCTTGTGACCGTGCTTCGGTTCCAGAAAGAGATTCTCATGGCAGCAGTATGTGAAGTGTGTGGCAAGGGCCCGTCCTGGGGCATGTCCGTTTCCCACTCACACCGTCGCACGAAGCGTCGTTGGAATCCCAACATCCAGAAGGTTCGTGCGCTCGTCGGCAAGACGCCGACTCGCTTGAACGTCTGCACGGGCTGCATCAAGTCCGGCAAAATCGTCAAGGCCGGCTGAGAACACCACATCCCACGTCAGAGACCGAACAGAGCTACGGAGCCATCATGCAGGGAGTCATCAAGTCGTACGATCCCAGCAGCGGTGACGGCATCATCCTCTGCGACACCGACCTGAAGGACTACGACCTCGCTGCGAACGCACTGGCCGGTTCAATTTTTCGAATGCTCCGCCAGGGACAGCGAATCGTGTTCGTGCTCGACGCCGACGGCCGCGCCACAGAGCTCCGGCTGGGGAGCGAAGTCGACATGAAAACGCCGGGCTACGACTGA
>JAYTRT010000677.1:0-3286 GCA_043746045.1 Actinomycetota bacterium
GACCAGCCGGTGTACCACGGCTCGCTCGGCACGCTGTACCGCCCACGGTTCATCGTCGGTGGTATTGCGATGCACGGTTATCCGAACGTGCCGAACTACCCCGCCTCGCACGGTTGCATCCGGGTGACGAACGCGGCGATGGACATGGTCTGGGCCCAGAACCTGTTGCCGATCGGTGAGACCGTCATCATCCACGATTGATCACGTTCGCGTGAGCGATCTCTGCGTGAGCGATCTCTGCGTGAGGACATATCCGAACGTACGGGTATGGCCTCACCGAGATCGCCAATCACCGGCATGGTCTGGCTCGGCCCGGAGTCTGTGTCAGCGCTTACCGGTACGTCAGGGTATTCGCTCACGCAGATCGGCGGCGGCGGCTGCGGGCCCCGGGCGCGGTCAGGCGGCGAGAAGACGGCGGCGGCGCAGGAGGAGCAGCGCGCTCCCGGCGAACAACATGGTGAGCGCGATCATCGTCGACGCTTGGGCGGCGGTGCCGGTGGTCGGCAGGGCGCTCGGGGTCGACGGGCGCGCTGTCGCTGTGCGCGAGACCGCTCGGGTCGAAGCCGAGGGCGATGCACTGCGGCTCCGGTGCACATTCGGGACGGCTGCGACCTCGGCAACAGCCGGACCTGCGACGTCGGCAACGACAACAGGCACGACGACATCCGATCTCACGGCGAGATCCGGCACGACAGCGGTATCGGGCACGACAGCGGCATCCGGCACGACAGCAGCATCCGGCACGCCGACCTGGACGACAACGGTCTGCACGAGGGCTCCGGCGGAGTTGTTCGAGGGGTTCGAGTCAGCGGTCGCCGAGTTCACGGCGGCCGAGTTCTGAACCGTCGATGGACTGATCGCTGGCGGCAGCATCACCTCGATGTCGATCGCACCGCTGGCACCGGCCGCCAGTTCGCTGCGCGTGCAGCTCACCGTGTTGGCGGACGTCGAGCACTGGAAGGCGTCCGACGACACCCTGATCACGGTCATCGAGGCCGGGACGACGTCGCTGACCACAACGGACTGAGCGGCATCGAGCCCGCTGTTGGTCACGCTGAGCAACCAGTCGAACGACCGATCGACGTACGGTCCACGCGTGCTCGACCGTGTCGAGATCGACAGGTCTGCCTGTGGCGCCGACCCGTCACTGACCGAACCGTCGCCGGCATGCGCACTCGCCAGGCCGCCGACACTACTGACCGCGATGGCGCCGGTGACGGCGACAGCCACTGCAGTGCGCCTCCAGAGACGGCCCACGACACGCCGATATCGGCCACCGAGACCCCCGACACCCACCCGCCGTACTGCATCCATGTCCGTCGCCTTTTCGTCAGGATCCATCGGTGAACCCGCACGTAGAGTAGTCATCGCTCGGAAAACATTCGAGGAAAGATTCCCTCAAGGTCGGCCGGGACTTACCGATACAACAACGGTTGGTTGTTGTTCGACGATCACAATCGATGCAGATCTCGACCGATTTCGGCCATCGTCAGAGCAGGACGACAGCGACCGTCGGGATCACAGCCCCCGCTCGGACTCGGTGAACGCGGCCACATCCGTCGGCGAACCCTCGATGACCACGCGGGCGAGATCGACCGGCCGTCCGAACGCGATCAGCACGATCTCGCCAGGCAGCCCGGTCAACGTGACCGACGGCTCACCCTTCCTGGCAACGATGTCGGGGCGGCCGGCACTGTGCAGCGTGACGCCGACGGGTGAGTGCCGGAAGAGCATCCGACCACCGAGCTTCAACGACTTCCACAGCGCATCGTCCCTGCTCACATCGTCCGCGGCGGGCTGCCAGTCGGGCTGGGCGCGACGGACGTCCTCGAGATGGACGAAGAATTCGAAGAGGTTCGCCTGATCGCCGATCACCGGCCATCCGAGTGGCGACCACAACGGAGCGCCACCACGAAACGTGGCGACCAACTCGGCGAACGGGCGGGCTGCGACCTCGGCCATGACGGCCTCGGTCCGCTTGGCCAGCGCCGGGATGAGGATGCCGCCTGCAGCGTCGAGCCGGCGTTCGCGGACGAGCAAATGCGCTACGAGGTCGCGTGTGGTCCAGTCGCCACACAGCGTGGGAGCGGAGGGCCCCACGGAGTCGAAAAGATCTGCCAATTCATGGCGTTCCTGAGTGGTGACGCTCATCATCTGCCTTCCTCTGACGTCATCTGAAGTTGTTCGTGGCGATCACGGTCGTCGTCTGACGTGCCCGGAACAGCGTCGGGCGAGACCCCGACCGGGCCCTTCACCACTCCAGCCTGAATCGCTCCGGCCTGAATCGCCGGGGCGCGTTCGACGGTGATCCGGCCCTCACTGGCGTCGACCAGGATCCCGTCGCCCTCGCCGGCCCCTCCCTCGAGGATCAAGGTGGCGGCACGGTCACCGATCTCGCGCTGGATCACCCGCTTCAGCGGTCGTGCACCGAATGCTGGATCGAAGCCCTCGTGGGCCAGGACGTGCATGGCGACGTCGGTGACCTCCAAAGTCATCCGTCGCGCCGTCAGACGGTTCCGCAGGGACTGCAGCTGAATGGCGACGATACGCGAGATGTCGGCCTCCGTCAGCGACCGGAACCTGATGATGTCGTCGACGCGGTTGATGAACTCGGGTTTGAAGAACGAGCCCGGATCACCCTGCAGGTTGCTCGTCATGATCAACACCACGTTGGTGAAGTTGACTGTCCGACCCTGGCCGTCGGTGAGCCGACCGTCGTCCAACACCTGGAGCAACACGTTGAACACGTCCGGGTGGGCCTTCTCGATCTCGTCGAGCAGGATCACGCTGTACGGGCGGCGGCGCACCGCTTCGGTGAGTTGGCCGCCCTCGTCGTAGCCGACGTATCCGGGAGGTGCACCGATCAGCCGGGTCACGGAGAACTTCTCCATGTACTCGCCCATGTCGATCCGGATCATCGCCTTGTCGTCGTCGAACAGGTACTGCGCGAGAGTGCGCGCCAGTTCGGTCTTGCCGACACCCGTTGGTCCGAGGAACATGAACGAGCCGATCGGCCGGTTCGGGTCGCTGAGACCGGCGCGGCTCCGCCGAATTGCGTTGGCGACTGCGGAGACGGCGTCGTCCTGACCGATCACTCGCTCGTGGAGGTGGTCTTCGAGATGGACCAGTTTGGTCATCTCACCCTCCATCAGGCGGGTCACCGGAACACCGGTCCACTTGCTGACGACCTCGGCGATGTCCTCGGCGTCGACCTCTTCTTTCAGCATCCGGTTGCCGCTCTGGAGTGAATTGAGATGCTGCGTGGCATCGTCGATGCGGCGTTCGA
>JAYTRT010000678.1:0-10163 GCA_043746045.1 Actinomycetota bacterium
CCGCCGCGTCCGCCGTGCCGGGCGAGCCGAGCAACAGTGGTTGTGCCTACGCGAATCGTTGTCCGAGGGTGATGGATCAGTGTCATTCCATGGTCCCGCCGGTCGTCGAGATCGCAGGGTCCAGCGTGCGCTGCCACCTCTACACGGACGTCACCATCGACGTTGCTCGTTCGGATGGACAGCAGCCCGTTCCATCCTTATAATCTTAGTGGGTACAGCCCGTACGGTAGAACAAGTCAGTGCAACAACAGAACGAGTCAGGGGAAGTCGTGGCAGCAGAGATCGCAACAAAAGGTCGCCGGTACAAGCTCATCTCGTCGGACAGTCACGTCAACGAGCCTCCGAACCTGTGGGTCGACCGCGTCCCCGCCGCGTTCAAGGACCGCGCTCCGCGCATGGAACACCTCGACGAGGGTGACGGTTGGATCATCGAGGGCGTCAAGGATCCGATCAATTTCGGGATGAATGCATGCGCGGGACTCGCCCCCGAGGAGATGAAGGGTTGGTCCCGTTTCGAGGAGATCCGCAAGGGCGGCTGGGACCCGGCGTCGCGCATCACCGAGATGGACGAGGACGGCGTGGACGCCGAGGTCCTCTATCCGACGCCGCGTCTGTCGAGCGCAATCGTCGCCAACCGCGACGTCGACTATCACACGGTGATGATCCAGGCCTACAACGACTGGATCTCCGAATACGTCGCATACGCCCCGGAACGTTTCGGCGGTCTGGTGATGCTGCCGAACCGTGGGGCCGAAGGCGCAGTCGCCGAACTCGAGCGGGTCATCGACCGTCCCGGCATCCGTGGAGTACAGATCGGCTGCTGGCCGAACGGAACGTTGCAGCTCTCGCCCGAAGACGACAAGGTCTGGGCGATCCTCGCCGAGCGTGACATCCCGCTCAGCATCCACGTCGCCCTCGGTCAGTCGATGCCAGGCGCACACCGGGCCAAGCTGCCCGGCTACGGCCGATTCTTCGATGCACCGAACCGGATGATCGAGATGATCTTCGACGGCGTGTTCGACCGCTTCCCCGAGCTGAACGTCTTTTTCGCCGAGGTCGACTTCGGTTGGGTGCCCTACGTCAAGGAGCAGATCGACAACAACTATCTGCGTCTCGACGCAGTCAGCAAGTTCGGGCTGGAGCAACTGCCCAGCGAGTACATCGCCAAGCATTTCCACTTCGGATACATGACCGACACGTTCGGTCTGCGCAACCTCGAGTACATGGGCGCCGAGCGAGTGCTGTGGTCCAGCGACTACCCGCACATCAGCGCCGATTGGCCGAGCTCGTGGCGCGTCATCCAGTCGTCGATGTCCGGCATCGCGCTGCCCGACCGCCAGCTGATTCTCGCCGGCAACGCGCAGCGTCTGTACAAGTTCGGCCTGTGAGGTCCCGGTCGTGAGGTCCCGGTCGTGACGTTCGGGTCGTGAGCGAGCGAGACAGCGCCGGCTTCACCGACGCTGTCACCTCGGCGGCGCGACGCGAGGCGTATTTGCGCGCCGGGCTGTGGGACGAGACGACGTTGCCGCAACGAGTGGCGCTGCATGCCCTCCAGAAACCAGAGGCGATCGCTGTGGTCGACGAGAACGGCAGCTACTCGTTCGCCCGGATCGCAGCAGAAGCAGCGGCCGTTGCCGCGGCGTTCGCTGATCTGGGAGTGACCGAGGGCTCGGTGGTCAGCGTGCAGCTGCCGAACCGGTACGAGACCGTCGTCGTCGCCGTCGCGGCGCTGTCACTCGGCGCGGTGGTCAATCCACTTCTACCGAACTACCGTGTGCACGAATTGGCCCATGTCTTGCGCACTGTGAGACCAACGGTGATCTGCACTCCGGCCGAGTATCGCGGGTTCGATCACCGAGTGATGATCGACCAGGTCGTCGCTGCGACCGACGTGTCGGTACGTCACGTCGTTGTCGGTGGTGACCTCGGGCCGGGCCGCGTCGGCTTCGCCGATCTGGTCGCATCCACTGACGTTACGGCAGTTCCGCTCGGCGGCGGGGGGCCGGCGAAGGCGGTCAGCGAAGTCATCTTCACCTCGGGCACAGAGGCCCAACCGAAGGCCATCATGCACACCGAGCAGACGGCGAACTTCAGTGTGCGCGTCGCGTTCACGGATCTCGGTATGACCGACACCGACGTGGTGTGGATGCCCTCACCGATCGGGCACTCGACAGGGTTCAACTATGGCGTCCGCTTTGCGTTGTACCACGGCCTGCCGCTGGTGCTGCAGGACCGTTGGGACGGAGCCGCCGCAGCGGCCCTCGTGGCACAGCACAACTGTTCGTACACCCTCGCTGCCACGACCTTCCTGCAGGATCTGATCGCTGCGGCCGAAGCGGCCGGGACGAGCCTCGATTCACTCCGACTGTTCGGTTGCGGAGGTGCCCCCGTGCCGGCGCACCTCGTTGACTTCGCTGCCGAACACGGCGTGCAGGTGTTGCGCCTGTACGGATCCACCGAGGTGCTGGTCGGGTCGTGGAATCGCCCGACGTCGACGATCGATCAGCGCCGTGGCACCGACGGGCTGCCGATGACCGACGTGGAGATGTTGGTTCGTGATGGCGAGTTGTGGACGCGTGGTCCGAACACGTGTGTCGGATTCTTCGCCGATCAGGCGCGTACGGCCGAGTCGTTCGACATCGACGGCTGGGTCCGCTCGGGCGACCTCGTCTCGATCGACGACGACGGGTACGTCACGGTGGTCGGGCGCAAGAAGGAGATCATCATCCGCGGCGGCATCAACATCGCACCGCGCGAGATCGAGGAACTGCTCCTCGCCTTTGCCGAGGTGGAGCGGGCCGCAGTGATCGGCCTTCCGGACGAACGACTCGGAGAGACGATGTGCGCCTGTCTGGTGCTGGCCGCCGGATCGACGCTGGACTTCGACACGATGGTGGCTCGGCTCCGCGACGGCGGCCTGGCCACGTTCAAGCTGCCGCAGCGGCTGGAAGTGTTGGCTGCGCTACCGACCACGGCGTCTGGCAAGATCCAGAAGCACGAGATCGTCCAGCGTCTCGCAGCACAGGGGGGAGATGACAATGCAACAGAGTGATCGTGGCTCCGTGCTGCTGGATCGGCATCCGCTCGGTGCCGACAAGGACGGTGCTGTGGCGGCAGTACTGCGCCTCAACCGTCCAGACCAGCTGAACCCGATCGACGACGAGGTGCTCGACCGTTTCGACGAACATCTCGATGCCGTCGACGCGGACGGCTCGATTCGTGTGCTGTTCGTGACCGGCAATGGCCGGGCGTTCTCGGCCGGCGGCGATCTCAAGAAGTACGTCGAGTTGCAGCAGGATCCTGTCGGATTCCCCGAGTTCGTCGGACACCTGCATCACTCGTTCGGCCGTCTGCGTGCGCTGCGTGTCCCGGTCGTCGCGCTGGTCAACGGCGTGACAGCGGCGGGTGGTCTCGAGCTGATCCTCAACTGCGATTTCGCGTTCGTGGCTGCTTCGGCGAAGATCGGCGATGGGCACCTCAACTTCGGTCAGATGGGCGGTGGCGGGGTTCTCACACTGCTGCCGCGTGCGATCGGCAAGGCTCGGGCGATGGAGCTGATGATGAGCGGCCGTTTGCTGAGCGCCACGGAAGCGGTCGAGTGGGGACTCGCCAGCCGATGCGTGCCCGACCACGAGCTGCTGGACGCCGGCCTCGCCTTCGCGCGCGAGGTTGCGGTGAAGAGCCCCCTTGCGGTCGCCAACGCCAAGCACGTGATGCACCAACTGTGGTCGGACAACGGCAGTGTCGATGCCGGGTTGCGTTTCGAGTTGGAACGCGATGCCTACTACTGCTTGACGTCGCACGATGCTCCGGAGGGGCTGCGCGCCTTTGCTGACAAGCGGCCACCACGATTCACGGGACGATGACATGAACAGTCCCATCGCGATTGCCGTCGGTGCGCCACCACCGTCCCAGGACGAGCACAGCGCGCCGTTCTGGGCTGCGCTGACGCAGCGACGGATCCTGCTGCAGGTGTGCCCGTCGTGTGCTCACCGGCGCTTTCCGCGGATGCCTGCGTGCCCGTATTGCGGCGTCTCCGGTGGCGACGATGTGGACAGCGACGGCACCGGCACGGTGTACTCGTTCGTTCGCGCCACTCGCGCCCTGACCCCCGCCTATGCCGAACTGGCGCCGTATGCGGTGGCGACCGTGGACCTCGATGGCGGTGGCCGGATGTTCGGTCGGGTGATTCCGGAGGCGGCGTGCGCGATCGGGGTGCGCGTGACTCCGGACTTCGCCGACCATCCCGGACCCGACGGCACGGCCTGGACCGAATTGGTCTTCCGCGCGGTTCTGTGATCGGCCTGTCGTGAAAGGCCTGTCGTGAAAGGCGCTGCATCCACGCTCACCGTGCCGCGCAGTATCGACGAAGCAATCGCGTGCCTGACCGAAGCCGGTGGCGATGCCCGTTTGCTGGCGGGGGGTCAGAGCCTGATGCCGTCGATCGCGATGCGACGTGTGTCCCCGGCGGCGTTGGTCGACCTGAGCAGGGTCGCGGGTCTGGCTGGCATTTCGGCTGATCTCGATGGAATCGCGATCGGAGCAATGACCCGCCAGCGTGTGGTCGAGCGCGATCCGCAGGTGATCGACCGCGTGCGATTGCTGGCGATGGCCACTCCGTACATCGCCCACGTCACGGTCCGCAATCAAGGCACGATCGGCGGCAGCATCGCCCATGCCGATCCAACCGCCGAGCTGCCGACCGTCGCTCTGGCCACGAACGCGGTCATGCTGATCAGAGGCCCGGACGGTGCACGATCCGTGACGGCCGGCGACTTCTTCGGGGGTCCGCAGAACACCGCCCTCGCCGCCGATGAACTGCTGGTCGACGTCCGGTTCCCGACAGATCCCCCTGGTTCGCGTTGCGCGTTCGTCGAGTTCGGACGACGGCTCGGCGACGTCGCCGTCGTCGGCGTCGCCGTGATGATCATCGCTGACGCCGAGGGCACGATCACCGAGGCGCGCATCGCGATCAGTTCCGTTGCTCCGACGCCGATCCGGGTCGCCGCGGCCGAGCACCTGCTCGTCGGACATCTGCCGTCGCAGGCGTTGATCGATGCCTCGGCCGACCTGGCTGCACGGGATCTCGACCCACCGACCGATCTGAACGGCTCGGGTGCGTACCGTCGCCGTCTGACCCGCGTTCTCGTCGGGCGCGCGTTAGCCGAAGCGTCATTCCGGGTGAGTCGATGAGCGACGCGCTCAGCACCGTCGAGGTGCATCTGACGGTCAACGGCTCGGACCGGTCGGCGGTGGTCGACGTCCGGCGCACGTTGGTCGAGATGTTGCGCGAGGACCTCGCTCTCACCGGCACGCACGTCGGCTGCGAACACGGTGTGTGCGGCTCGTGCACGGTCCTCATCGACGGAGCGTCGGCCCGGTCGTGCCTGACTTTGGCCGCGAGAGTCGACGGATCGACGATCGTCACGATCGAGGGTCTCGGCAACGGAGACCAACTCGGCGCGCTGCAGCAGGCCTGCGTCGAACGTCACAGTTTCCAGTGTGGGTTCTGCACACCGGGCATCCTGATCGTCGCCACCGAACTGCTCGTCGACAATCCGAACCCGTCCGAGGCCGAAGTGCGCGAGGCGATCTCCGGCAACCTCTGCCGCTGCACCGGATACGACAGCATCGTCGCCGGCATCCTCCACGCAGGGTCGAATTCTGCCGAGCGGGAGATCGATCGGGAGATCCACCGATGATCCAGCGGATGACGGGGACGAGTGTGCAGCGCGTGGAGGATCCGCGCATCCTCACCGGTCGAGGCAGGTATGTGGATGATGTGGTGCTGCCGCGGATGGTCCATGCCACATTCGTGCGCAGTGCACATGCCCATGCCCGCATCGTCGGGATCGACGTTTCGGCCGCGCGGTGCCACCCGGGTGTGCACCTCGTTCTGACCGACTCGGAACTGCGTCACCACGTGGGCGACATGACGGCCAACGGAAGTGCCGGTCTGTTCATTCCGACATACACAGCGCTGGCTCGAGACGTTGTGCGAATGGTGGGCGAGCCGGTGGTGATCGTGATCGCCGACAGTCGGACGATTGCCGAGGACGCGGCGGCGCTCGTCGGAGTCGATTACGAGGTGCTCGAACCAGTGGTCGACATGGACGATGCGATGTCCGAGGACGCAGCGCTGCTGTACCCCGAGCACGGCAGCAACATCATCTACAACACGTCGCATCGCTATGGGGACACTGTCGCTGCGTTCTCCTCTGCCGCCCACATCGTCAGTGAACGGTTCCGGCAGCACCGCCAGACGAACGCGCCGATGGAATGCCGGGGCCTCGTCGCTGACTATTCACCAGCCACGGGCGCACTGGACATCACGACATCACATCAGTCCCCGCATGCCGTCCGCTTCTCCCTCTCACTGATCCTGCGGCAACCGACGCATCTGCTCCGCGTCCGTTGTGGCGACATCGGTGGCAGCTTCGGCCAGAAGGGCGGTATCAATCGCGAGGACATCGCAGTGTGCGCGGGCGCGCGTCTGCTGGGCCGTCCGGTGAAATGGATCGAGGACCGGGCCGAGAACCTGACAGTCGCCGGCCACGCTCGCGAGGAACGCCTCGACGTCGACGCAGCGATCGACGCGGACGGTCACCTGCTCGGCATCAGAGTGCGGATGGTGATGGACACCGGGGCGTACCCGCAGCTCGGCTTCCCGGCGAGTGGGTACACCAACGTCGTGCGGTCGTTGTTCCCGGCTGCGTATCGGCTGCAGCACTACGACTTCGAAGCAGTCGCGGTGACGACGAACAAGGCCACGTACGTGCCGTACCGCGGTCCGTGGGAGGTCGAGACCTGGGTGCGCGAGCGGCTGTTCGACGTGCTTGCCCGCACCGCTGGAATCGATCCCGTCGAGTTTCGTCTGCGCAACCTGTGGAGCACCGACGAGCTCCCCCGCCAGACCCTGGTGGGCGTGGAACTGTCGGGGAAGATGTCGCAGCGCGAGACCCTGCGGCAGGCTCGGGATCACATCGGTTACGACGCGTTCCTCGTCGAACAGATCGCCGCCCGGGCCGACGGTCGACACCTGGGGATCGGATTCGCGAATTTCATCGAGCCGGCCCCGTTCATGCCCAGCCTGATCAGAGCGATCGGCTTCATGGCTGCGCCACGCACGCCGCAGGAGGCACACATTCGGGTCGAGCCCGATGGCAGGCTGACGTTGTTCACGAGCCAACAACCGCACGGCCAGGGCCATGAGACCACGCTGGCTCAGTTGGTCGCCGACGGTGTCGGTGTCGACATCGCCCAGGTCCGTGTCGTGCACGGTGACACGCAGGTCACCCCGTTCAACTTCGTCGGAACCGGCGGCTCACGTTCGGCCACCCTCGCCGGTGGAGCGGTGATGGGTGCGGCCCGTCAGGTGCGTGACCGCATCCTTCGTCTGGCTGCGAGCACGTGGGAGATCGACCCGGCCGACCTCGACATCGTCGACGGGAACGTCGTCGCCAACGGCCTGCCCAGTCGCAGCCTGCCGATGAGCGCAGTTGGCGTCCTGGCCTACACCCGCCCCGGTCTGGCCAATGATGACGGCTCGCTCGGCATCGACGAGCATCACGCGTACATCTCTGGTGAGAACACGTGGTCGCAGTCGACGCACTGCTGCATCGTCGAGGTCGACATCGAGACCGGCCACGTTCGAATCGTGCGATACGTCGTCGTCGAGGATTGCGGGCGGATGATCAATCCGGCCATCGTCGATGGTCAGGTGCGCGGCGGGGTGGCTCAGGGGATCGGCGCCGTGCTGTTCGAACGAGCGGCGTACGGCGCTGACGGATCGTTCCTCGCCGGCACGTTCAACGACTACCTCCTGCCGACCGCCAACGACATCCCCCACATCGAGGTCATCCACCGCGAGAGCGACCCCGACGACGACGTGCCGTTTCGCGGCGTGGGAGAGGGTGGTGCGATCGGCGCACCAGCGGCACTCACGAATGCGATCGAAGACGCGCTGACGCCTTTCGGTGCGATGATCCGCGAGCAATACCTACCGCCGGACCGGATCCTCGAATTGTGTGGACTGATCGATCCACCGAATTCACGTATCGTCGGACGATGAGCATCGATCAACGCCTGCGGTCACTCGGCATCGAACTGCCGGTGTTGTCCGCTCCTGCGGGACTGTACGCACAGGCTGCGCGCACGGGACCACTGCTGTACCTGTCCGGAAAGGGCCCGACCCGCTCGGACGGATCGTCGGTCGAGGGTAGGGTCGGCAGTGATCTCACCCTGCAGGAGGGCCGCGATGCCGCGCGGTTGGCGGGACTGCAGCTGCTCGCGGTGATTGCCGCCGAGCCCGGCGGTCTCGACGCTGTGGCGAAGGTCGTCAAGACACTCGGCATGGTCAATTGCGCACCCGGTTTCACCGAGACGCCAGCGGTCATCGACGGTTGCTCGGAGTTGTTGATCCAGGTTTTCGGAGAAGCAGGGCGCGGTGCCCGGTCGGCGGTCGGGCTCGCGGAATTGCCGTTCGGCATCGCCGTCGAGATCGAACTGATCGTCGAATTGAAGGTCTGATCCGGTGGCTTCGTTCGCAGCGATGCGGGTCGCCCGACCGACGACCGATCTGATCCGGATCCGTGACTTCTACGAGGTCGGCCTCGGCCTTCGTGTGCTGTGGCAGTTCGTCGATCACGATGGCTTCGACGGGATCGTCTTCGGGCTCGGTGGGACTGCGTCGCCGGACACGGCTCAGCTCGAACTGGTCCGTACACCGCACGGCACGGTGCCGCGGCCGACAGCAGAAGATGCTCTGGTGCTGTACGTGGCAACGCTCGACGACGTGAACGAGATGTCCGCCCAGCTACGGCGCGTCGATGCTGTCGAGGTGGCCGCCGACGATGTCGAACTCAATCCCTACTGGCCGAAGACCGGGTCGCGTACGTTCATCGATCCGGACGGCTACCGGGTGATCATCGCCCTCGGGTGATCAGTAGTGGGTCTGGCAGTGTGGGGCGAGGCTTGTGGTGAAGAAGAGGTCGGCCCTCGCCGCTGCGTCGGCCGTGCGCGCCGTCATCCGCCGACCTGCCACCAGGGCCGAGGGGAGGACCCCGCCGTACAGCAGCGAGCTCAGACCCGCATGTGACGTGATCAGGTCCGGCCGGGTGCGAACCGTCTTGCACGATCCACCGTCAGGCCCACCGTCGATCGCCCAGCGCTTGCCGTCGGCTTCGACGACGATCCGGTCCGTGCTGCGATAGGTGCGCGCCCCGAACGCCGTCGCCACGTCGCGGATGTTGACCCAGATGCCGTCGTTGAGATCTGTTGTGCGCAGCGCGCGCTGGTTGTCGAGCAGGTACGGCAGCGGATCGTCGACGGCAAGCGCGCGACTGCGGATCTCGCCGACGAGATCGACCTCGAGCAGCGTCTGCCAGAGGGCTGCGTGCGCATCGGCGGTGACAGCGGCGATCTCCTCCAGGGCCATGATGTGCGCCGGCTGGCCGTCGTTCCATCGGCTCTTGATCCGGTAGATCGCATAGCCGTCGGCGTGGACGAGGTGATAGCCCACCGTCGACGAGCCCTCACCCCGGCTGAGTTGGTCGATCGCGAAATCGTGCCATGGCGTGCTGCGGCTGACCTCTCCGACCCTGGTGCGGCGGTATCGCTCCCAGATCGGCGCAATGACGTCGAAGACGTCCTCGTCTTCGCGCAGGAACCGGACGCTGCCGGGCGCCGTCCGGAACTCGGAGCGGAAAGCGGTCGACCGTCGGTCGATCGTGGTCACACGTGATCGAGTGGCGATGCCGTAACCGAGATGCTCGTAGATGCCGCCCTCCGACGCGGACAGGGTCGACAGCGTTTCGCCGCGTTCGTCGATGTCGTCGTGCACCGCTCCGATCACACGACGCATCAGCCCGAGGCGGCGGTGGGTCGCCGCCGTCGCGACCCATGTGACACCGCCCATCGGAACGGTCGACCCGCCGGGCAATGTGACGTCGAACGCGTACGAGCTGGCCTCGCTGACGATGTCGCCCGTGACCGTGTCGACGGCGATACGCCATCGGCTCAGATCGTGGAGAGGGCGGCGTTGGGCGACGCCCTCCGGCGTGTACGAAAGACCGAACGCCCTGCCGTCGGAGTGACAAATCGCGGCCCACTCGCTTTCGTCGGGACGGCGGATCTCGATGCTCATGGGCGATAGTGTGTCATGC
>JAYTRT010000679.1:0-3273 GCA_043746045.1 Actinomycetota bacterium
TTGTCGGCGCGTTGATGGATCCACTCGAGATCATCGGGGGGATGCCGATGCGCATCCGTTCGAGCATCGGTGTGGCGTGGGCGTCGACAGTTGGAATCACCGCAGACGTGATCACTGCTGCCGCCGACCAGGCGATGTACGAGTCGAAGCGCACCGGAGCGTCCGAACCGGTCTTCATCACCGTCCAGTGATGTCGTGTCCAGTGATGTCGTGTCCGGTGATGTCGTGTCCGGTGATGTCGTTCGGCACCGGCGCAGGCGTTTCGGCGACGAGGACACCGCTGACGACCGATCGGAGCAGGTCGTCGTCGATCGGTGTATCGACGATCAGTGCTCGGTAGTAGATCGGGCCGACCAGCTGATCGATTGCCGACTCGACCGAGACGCGCAGTCGATCAGGTTCGTCCGCAAGGCGGGCCGCGATCTCGGCTCGGCGTGGGGCGCCAACTCGTTCGCGTAGCGCTCGAGCCAACTCCGGATCTGATGCCGATTCCGAGACGATCGCCCCGAGTACCTGCCGGGAACGGGCGACCGACAGAAGTTCGCCGACCTCGTGTACGTAGTCGTAGAGGTCCCGGGACAGATCGCCGGTGTTCGGCACGGGATGGGCGTTGAACACTTCGGCCAGCGCATCGGTGACGGCATCGACCCGGTTGGTCCAGTAGCGCTCCAGAGTCGCCGTGCCGATTCCCGACCGCGCCGCGATGGCGCTGTACGTCAGACTGGACATGCCGGCATCGGCCAGCAGTCCGAGTGCGGCGCCGGCCAGACCGAGTCGTTGCTGGGGATCGTCGGGAAGACGAAGCGCGGCAGCGTCGATCAAATGCTCGAGCGAACCGTCCTTGCCCGACCGAGCCGGCAGGAAGCGATAGGCGACGACGGCACCGAGGAGCGCGACGACCGCTCCGACGATGACGGTCCGGTCGATTCCGTGGATGAACGCGTCGTTCGCTGCTGCGGTGATCTGGCGGCGAATGTCGTCCGGCAGTTTCGCGGCGGCGAGCGTCGCCGAGCCGATGGAGTCCTTCACAGCTGCAGCAGCGTCCGGCGCTGCACTTTTCAGCGCGGTGAAGCTGGGGCTCTGGGTGATCCGCGACGAGTACACGGCCGTCGTCAGGCTGCCCATGATCGCGACACCGAGTGCACCACCGATCTCGCGAGTCGTGTCGTTCATCGCCGATCCGACGCCCGCCTTCTCCGGTGGCAGCGAACCCATGATGGAGTCGGTGGCCGGTGCCATCGCCAGTCCCATGCCGACTCCGATGATGACGAGCACCAGGGCGACGAGACCATAACCGCTCGAATCGGACACCCGGGAGAAGACCAGGAGGGCAACGGCGACGAGGACCAGTCCGAGCGTGACGACGCGCTTCGTGCCGGCGCGGGACACCAACCTCGCGCTCAACGGCGCGGTGATCATCAAGGTCGCGGCGACGGGCAGCAGGCATGCGCCCGACTTGAGCGCAGAGTAACCCAGCACGAATTGCAGGTATTGGCTGATGAAGAACAGAGATCCGAACATTGCGAAGAAGACCAGCGTGACGGCCACAGACGCAGCGGTGAATCGCGGATTCCGAAAGAAACTGACATCGAGAATCGGATGGTCGGTACGCCGTTCCCACAGCACGAAACTGGTCAGCAGGACGACTGCCGCGACAAACGAGGCCACCACCTTGGGCTCGGTCCAACCGTTGGACGGCCCCTCGATGATGCCGTAGAGCAGCGCGACGAGACCGACGACCGACAGCGCTGTGCCGATGAAGTCCAGCCCTGTCGCGTTCTCGTCCTTCGATTCGGGGACCACGATGACGGCCGCGATGACGGCGACGACCACGATCGGGACGTTGACGAGAAAGATCGCGCCCCACCAGAAGTGGCCGAGCAGATAGCCGCCGGCGAGTGGCCCGATGGCCACGCCGAGACCGGACACGCCGGCCCAGAGCGCGATTGCCTTCGCCCGTTCGGCTTCGTCCGTGAACACGTTGGCCAGGATGGACAGCGTTGCCGGCATGATGAACGCTGCGCCGAGGCCCTGCAGGGCGCGGAACATGATCAGCGACCCAGCGGTGGAAACGAGTGCGCATCCGAGCGAACCGCCGGCGAACACCGTCAAGCCGATCACGAAGCACCGTTTGCGGCCGAGCCGGTCGCCGGTGTTGCCGGCAATCAGCAAGAAGCTGGCGAAGACGATCGTGTAGGCGTCGACGATCCACTGCAGTTGACTGGACGACGCGTGGAGCTCGCGGACGAGCGACGGCAGGGCGACATTGACGATGGTGCCGTCGATACCGACGACCAGAAGAGCCATGCAGAGCACGGCCAACACCAGCCATCGTTTCGGATCCGGCACGATCGGGCTACTGGGCAAACTGCCGCCCGATCCAGTCGTCGAGGTTGTGTTGCCACTGAGCGACGCCAGGAATTCCCGCGAACAGGCTGGCGCCGTGCGGAAGGCCGGGATAGACGTGCAGTTCGGCGGCAACACCCGCCTGATTCAGTCGCATCGCGTACGTGATGTCCTCGTCGCGAAATCCGTCGACCGAGCCGACCGAGATGAAGGCGGCCGGCAGCCCGGACAGGTCCGTCGCCCGGGCCGGAGCAGCGAGGTACGGCACATCGTCGCTTCCGTACAGATCGCCGAGATAGCTCTGCCACCCGAAGGTGTTCGACTCACGCGACCAGATCGGGAGACCATCGAGCTGACTGGACGATGTGGTCTGACGGTCGTCGATCATCGGACATTCGAGGAGTTGGAAACTCAGGGGGATCTCGGCACGATCACGGGCGAGGAGTGCCAGCCCTGCAGCCAGTCCACCGCCCGCACTGACGCCGCCGATGCCGATCCGGGATCGGTCGATACCGAGTGAGTCGGCGTTGTCGACGATCCAGCGCAGGCCCGTGTAGCAGTCTTCGAGCGGACCCGGATAGGGCGTGCCCGGGGCAAGTCTGTACTCGACGGACACGCCGATGCAGCCGAACATCGGGCACCATCGGTCGAAGCGAGCGTCGTCCATCGAGCGGTTGCCGAGCACGTACCCGCCACCGTGCATCGAATACAGGCAGGGCAAGGTGGCGCCGACAGAACCGCCGGCGATGTCGACACTCCGAGGTCGATGTACCCGGATCACGATGTGCGGATCTTCGCAAACGACGATGTCCGTTCGAACCACTGCATCCGACAGCGGTACGCCGGGCACGGTGAAGTCGCGCAGGCTCGGCAGCGTCTCTGCGGAGATGATCGGGAAGGCGACATTCTCCAGCGCAGCGACGACAT
>JAYTRT010000680.1:0-3272 GCA_043746045.1 Actinomycetota bacterium
ACAGCCATTGCCCCGACGCTCGACCTCGCTCACGTCAGCTTCGTCCGGGACGGGCGGAGCATCCTCGACGACGTGACCTGGGCTGTGTATCCCGACCAGCGCTGGGTGATCCTCGGCGCGAACGGATCCGGCAAGACGACCTTGGTGCGCATCGCTTCCATGCACGAGCATCCCTCGACGGGAACAGTTCGAGTTCTCGGCGAGATGCTCGGACACACCGACGTCCGAATCCTGAGGCGCCGGATCGGCGTGATGTCGGCAGCGATCGGTGCTCAACTCCGCCCGGCCCTGAGCGCTCGCGATGTCGTCGTCACCGCCAGGTACGCAGCGCTCGAACCGTGGTGGCACACCTACACCGACGACGACTACGTACGAGCCGAGCTGTGCCTGACGCGGATGGGGGTCGGACAATTCGCCGAACGGAGCTTCGGCACCCTCTCGTCCGGCGAGCAGCAGCGGGTCCTCCTCGCCCGCGCGATGATGAACGATCCGGGCGTCGTGATCTTCGACGAACCGAGCGCTCGACTCGATCTCGGCGGTCGCGAACACCTGGTCGATGCCTTGACCGAATTGACGATGGATTCGTCGGCGCCTCCACTCGTGCTCGTCACCCATCACGTCGACGAGGTCCCCCCTGGCATGACCCATGCAATGCTGCTTCGCGACGGACGCATCCTGGCCGCCGGTGCGTTCGACGACGTCCTCACCGCCGATTCGCTGAGCGACTGCTTCTCGATGCCCCTGACGCTCGAACGCCGAGCCGATGGGCGACTCAGCGCGTGGTCTCGGCGATCCGGTTGACCAGTCGGTCACGGCTCTTGGAGATCTCGTCCTGCAGAACACGTTCGGCCACGCCGCCCGTCCACAGCGAGCCACCGTAGTGCAACTGCATCACCATCAGACTCTCCGCCGAGTTCGACGGGCTCGGTGAAACGTGCGCCGACAGCCGCCACGTGCTGTGCTTGCGACCGTCCTGCTGGTCACGTTCGAACACGACCTCGCTGTTCGGCGTGCAGGCGGTGCGGGCCATGATCAGCCGTTTCGATCGGGCGAACGGACCGATCCGGGCGCGCAACTCGACGTCCCACCTGGGTACACCATTTCGCTCGTCGACGGGCTCGGCGCGATGGACGAGGCCCATCCACGACGGATAGACGCCAAGGTCGTCGATCCACGCGAACAGCTCGCCCGGCGCGCACGGCGCTGACATCTCGGCTGCGAGTTCCACCAGAGCAGTATCGCTGCTCGATCATCGACCCCTCATCATTCGCTCACATGTCAGGCCGATGATGCAGTCAACAACAGGACACGGAACACCGAGTCCTTCTCAAGGAGAGAACGCACAATGAACATCAAGCAGAAGATCGCAGCAGTCGCCATCAGTGGCGCGATCGTCATCGGTGGAGGCGCCGCCGCATTCGCCGGAAGCAACGGCGGCAGTGGAGCCGCAGGCACGGGCGGCACCGACAAGGCCGCACGGATCACCGCCCTGTGCGCCCACAAGGACGACATCATTCCGCACCTGACCGAGCGCCAGACCAAGCTGACCGACCGGATCGCCAAGCTCGAGACAGCCAAGGCCACTGCGACAACTGCCGGTCACCCAAAGGTGGTGGCACGGATCACCGCACGCGAGGACGCACTGAACGTCCGCCTGACGAAGGTGGACAATCGGCTTGCGAAGGCACCGGCCTGGATCGCGGCGAACTGCAAGTAGTCGTCGGAAAGAGGGCTATTCGGACTCGGGAGCTGGCAGCTCCCGGGTTCGGAACGCCCGCGCGAGCAAGGGACTCTTCGCCTTGAGCAACCCTCCGAGGTCGTCGTCCTGATCGAACATCGGTCGCCACGGCATGGCCTGCGTTTCATCCGGGTCACGGCCATCAGCGGGTCTGATTTCTCCGACAGTGAGTTCGTCGGTGTCCACGGGCGGAACGACGACTTCACGCTCGATCGTCTCGGCCGAGAGCACGATGTGGGCCTCTTCGCTCGCAACCGGGGCGGCGTCGTGAGCGTCGAACACGAGCTGCGGCGGTGGATCACTCGGTCCTGGCGTACGAGTTCTCGGTCGGTTGCGTCGACTCGGATGATTGTCCGTCGCGGCCTCGGCGACACGGAACAGGCGAGGTCGCTGTTCGCGACGATCGTCGAGCGTCCAACCTCGAGGCACCACCATCGCGTCCGCGTGGCGCCGGCAGAGCATGCCCACTCGGATCGCCGAGATTCCGTCCGGCACGATCTCGAGCCACACGGTCAATTGGTCCGGGTACATCCCGTACGCGACAGCCGCTGGCATCGAGCAGCCAGGCCGTTCGCACAAACGAGTCACGTGTGCACGGTACTACGCAGCCGACATCTCGGTTCGGAGCATCGCGCCTCGGATGACCCTGCACATCGGGCCGGAGCGATTCTGTAGGCTGCGCGAGGTTCCCTGGCCGGCGCGACGAAAGTGACACACAACGATGAACATCTACGACTTCACGGCGACGTCGATCACGGGACAGGAGACCTCGCTCGAGCAATACCGCGGGAAGGCGATCCTCGTCGTGAACACTGCGTCCAAGTGCGGCTTCACGCCCCAATACAAGGGGCTCGAGAAGTTGTACGAGGACTACGGCGACAAGGGTCTGGTCGTACTGGGATTTCCCTGTGATCAGTTCGGACATCAGGAGCCCGGAACCGAGAGCGACATCGAGCAGTTCTGCGAACTGAACTACGGCGTGAAGTTCCCGATGTTCGCCAAGATCGACGTCAACGGAGACGACGCCCACCCGTTGTTCAAGTGGTTGCGCAAGGTCAAGAGCGGACTGGTCGGCAGCCGGATCAAGTGGAACTTCACAAAATTCCTGGTCGACCGCGAAGGGAATCCGGTCAAGCGGTACGCGTCGACGACGAAGCCGGAAAAGATCGCCGCCGACATCGAGAAGGCGCTCGCCGCGAAATAGGACAGCCGAGGCTGACCCTTGCTCGCCGGAAGCGCACCGCCCCGGTCCGATTCGCAGCCCCGGCACAGCTGACTTTCCCGTGGCATCCGACATCTGTGCCGCCCATCGACAATGATGGACGGGTGATTCGTTCCGTCGTGCTGGGTTGCGGCGGCCGTCTTCCAGAGCGGATCATGACCAATGCCGAGATTGCCGGCATCGTCGACACCTCGGACGAGTGGATCGTGCAGCGCACCGGGATTCGTCAGCGCCACATCGTTGCCGACGGCGAACTCACGTCGGATCTGGCCACCGCAGCGGCGATCGATGCACTGCTCGATGCCGGCGTCG
>JAYTRT010000681.1:0-3269 GCA_043746045.1 Actinomycetota bacterium
TCCCCGGCGGACACGCCGTTCAGCCTGTACACACACTGCGGCGTCAACGGAGCGATGATCAACGGGATCTGGTGGAAAGCAGTCCCCGTGCTGAGCGACCGCAACGGTAACCCTCCGCCCACTTGGGGCAACCCGTCGCAAAACGGTGGACTGCACTACACGAGCGACAGCACCGCCGTCTTCACCGCGACCTCGACAACCGGTGCCGTCCTCATCGCCGCCCTGCACCGCACGACCAGCAACGGCTACCCCCTGATCTGTTCTTGAACCCGACCAGGGCTTCGGTTCCTCCCCCATCGTTCGCGCCCACATCTGGACGAACCCGTCGTCGTCGGCGTCGGTTGACCGACCGTCGGCGTACGGTCGTCCGCCGAGTGCTGAACAGTGCCATCGAGCAGCGCTCCGTCCGCTGACCAGTCCGTCCGCTGGTGGCTTGTGTTGCCGTGTGTCGGCGAATCGACCTCGCCGACACGATGGGCAAACGACTCCCCTACATGTTCCTCGCGATCCTCGTGCTCAGCTTCATACTGCTGATCCGGCAGATTCGGGGATGCTCCTGGATGGAATCTTGAATAGACCGCCACAAGGTTCGTCCACACGATCCTTCACGCGGACGACGATCCCTCATCAAGCGCCCGGTCCGACGGCGGAGCGACGTATTGGCGTGCGGCGCTGCGCACATCCCACGCCGAACTCGCCAACGTGGGGCGGCCAACAAAACGGTTCACAGCGAACCGCGCTGGCGCGTGGCTGGGCGACCTCGACATCGGTGGCCGCACATTGCGGATCGACGAGAGCCTGGCCGCGGCGCCGTGCTCGGCGACGCCAAGAACCTGCGATCTCGACGGCTCGTCCCGCTGTCGACCGAGACAGTTCGTGTGCTGATCCGGCGCCGGGCCGAGCACGCCGAGGAGCGGCCTCGTGGCCGACGCTGGCTAGGAGGCCAACGACCTGATCATCTCGACACGCCACGATCGACACGTCCTCCCCCGCACGTACGACCGCTCGCTGGCTCTGCTCGTGGGGAAGGCCGAGATTCCTCGGGCTCACGTCTCACGGTCTGCGTCATACCGCGGCGACGCACATGGTCAACAACGCCAAAGACATCAGCGAACTCCGCTCGATCGGTGACATCCTCGGCCACAGTCCAGAGATGTTGTTGACGGTCTACGCCCACGCCCTGCCCCAGAGTCGGCAGGCAATCGTCGACCGGTTCACGCAAGTACCTTCGTAGCGGACGTCCCGCCAGGCCAGCGGGTTCGCCCGTGTAGTGCTGGAGCGTCCAGACCCCCACGCGCCTCCGTCGCGTCCGCGCGGACTCGACGCGAGTTCTTGTTGCGTTCGGTCCGATTTGTGCTCTGTAACGGGTGACGACCTCGCGAGGTAGTTCCTTTCTGCCGGCGTGATGACCCCGTTGTCGAGCAGACCCGTCACGAAATCGGATTCCGCGAGGCATGTGTTGGTGGAGGGCTGTTGATGATCGAACAACTCGAAACAAGCGAAGTGAACAGCCGACCGGGCTGGCCGGCGGAACACCTGCGTCTACGTTCACGCCCAGGATCCGCTTCTTGTCGTGCGGCACGTCGTTGCCGTCTTCGTTCGGGAGGTTCGATGAACGAGCCGACCGGTGAGTGGGATGCGTTGCCGATCATGTTGACCATCGACGAGGCCGCGCGCGTGTTGCGGATCGGCCGGTCGAAGGCATACGAGATGGCTGCGACGTACACCTCGAGTGGCGGCACGCAAGGCCTGCCATGCCTGCGACTCGGAGATCTCCTTCGCGTCCCCAAGTTCGCGTTGCACCAGTACGTGACCACCGGCCACATCGTCCAACTCATCCCCCAACACGACGCGAACGCGACTGTCGACACGAACGCGACTGTCGACACGAACGCGACTGTCGACGCGACTCCTCCACGGAAGTCGACGCGCACCCGTCACACGACCGATCGCGCCCAGTTGTCGCTGCTCGGTTCGGACTGACCGATGGGTGACCAGTCGAGGACCCTGCAAGGAGCACACCCCGAAAAGTACAGACAGGTGCCCGCGGTTTGGAGTGTGTCGTGATCCGGGTGACGACCCTGTACGCGTCGACGGCTGCGTCGACTGCCCGCTATTACACGAAGTATTTGACGGACGCCCCGGGTGAGCTCCCTGGTGTGTGGGCCGGCCAACAAGCCGGACTGCTCGGGTTGTCGGGGACGGTGTCCACGGAGCAACTCGAACGGGTCCTGTCCGGTCATGACCCGAACACGGGTGACGTGTTGGGGATGGCGTTGGTTGACCGGACGATGGCGAACGGCAAGACGATCCGGGCTGTCGCCGGGTTCGACGCGACGGTGTCAGCCCCGAAATCGGTGAGCGTGCTGTGGGGGTTGACTGGTGATCCGGGGTTCGCGGACGCGCATGATGTCGCGGTCCGGGCCGTGTTGTCTCATCTCGAACGGTACGGATCAACCACTCGTGTCCGCTCCAACGGTGCCCGGTTGCATCCAGACTCTCAAGGTCTGATGGTCGCCGGGTTCCGTCAGACCACGAGCCGCGCCGATGACCCACAGTTGCACACCCATCTGGTCATCTCCGCCAAGGTCCAAACGGTGGATGGTCGGTGGTTGGCGTTGGACGCCAGGACGTTGAAACGGTATCAACGCACCCTCGGCGGCCTCTACCAGTCCGTCCTCCGCGCCGAGTTGACAGCACAATATGGGGTGGCGTTCGGGGAAATCGTCAAAGGGCAAGCCGAAATCGAGGGTGTCCCGACCGAGTTGTTGGAGTTGTTTTCTAAACGGACCGTCCAAGTCGAGGACGCGTTGACGGTCAAGTTGGCCGAGTTCTTCGACCGTGAAGGCCGGGATCCGACACCGTGGGAGAAAGCCGCGTTGACCCGCGAGGCCGCCGTCGATACTCGTGTCCACAAAACCGACCGGCCCGTCGACGAGTTACGCCCGGAATGGGTCGAGGCGGCGTTCGATGCAGGGATCACCGCCGACGACCTGACCGTGTGGGTCGCTGATGCTGCCCGCGACCGCCCGCCCGCGAGCGTCGTGTCGACCGCCGAGATGATCGATGTGTTGTCGGCGGCTGGGTCGGTGTGGCATCGCGAAGACGTGATCCGTGTCTTGTGTGATCTCCAAGAGCCGGTCCCCGGGATCGCCGGCGCCGAATGGGCTGAGCTGATCGAAGCGACCGCCGACCGGTTCCTCGCCGTGTGTGTCGATCTCGACCCGGCCCGTGACCCGGCCCGTGACGTGACCCGGGACGTGAACCGG
>JAYTRT010000682.1:0-3259 GCA_043746045.1 Actinomycetota bacterium
CCGGAGGCCCTCGTCGACACCGCCTTGAACGATGCCGAACAGTGCTTGATCGACGCGGGTGTGCGCAGCTCGGGCGCGGGCCGCCCACGCTGTCGTGCGGTCCAGGGCAAGACGGATCACGTCGGGTGGCGAGGGCAGCGGAGCACACACGTCGAGCACCATCTGGATGTCGGCCCCGAGCAGCTCCTGCGTCGCGACTGCGCTCTCGGGAGTGAACCGGTGGGATGACCCGTCATACGTGCTTCGGAAGGTGACCCCGTCATCGTCCATCTTCGGCTCGAGCGAGAAGACTTGGAACCCGCCCGAGTCGGTCAGGGTCAGACCCTTCCACGCACTGAACGCGCCGAGCCCGCCGAAATGGGCGATCGTCTCTGCTCCCGGCCTCAACATCAGGTGATATGTGTTGCCGAGAACGATCTCGGCGCCCAATCGCTCGTAGTCTGCGGCAGACAGGTACTTGACCGCTCCTCTCGTTCCGACAGGCATGAAGCAGGGTGTCCTGTACGAGCCGTTCACCGTGTGAGCGAGTCCACTGCGCGCAGCACCGTCCACAGCCAGCACCTCGAAACGCACCGGATGCATCAGAGACGCCGGTTCAACAGCATCGCGTCGCCGAACGACAGGAACCGGTAGTCGCCGGCGAGTGCTTCCTCGTACAACCGCCGCCAGCGCGGCCCGACGAACGAATCGATCATCATCAGCAAGGTCGTCTTCGGGAGGTGGAAGTTGGTGATCATCAGATCGACCAGTTTCCAGTCGTAGCCACGATGGATGAACAAGCGTGTCCGACCCTCCAGTGTTCCCGATGTCGCCGCAGACTCGAGCGCTCGCGTCGCCGTCGTGCCCACGGCGACCACCCGCTTGGCACGTTTGCACGCATCGAGCGTCGCTGCACTCACCCGGTAACGCTCGCTGTGGATCGTGTGTTCCAGCGGGTCATCGACGCTCATCGGCTGGAACGTGTCCAACCCCACCACCAGTTCTACCCGGGCGATGTCGACGCCACGGCCTTCGATCTCGGCGAGCAGCTCGGGAGTGAAGTGAAGTCCCGCTGTCGGCGCGGCAGCCGAACCGGGCTGATCCGCGTACACCGTCTGATATTCGTCCGGTGCTGTGATCGGCGTCTCGATGTACGGGGGCAGGGGCATGTCGCCGTACTGAGCCAGGATCTCCAATGGGTCCCGATCGCCGAGAATCGAGATGTGGAACGTGTCGCCCGAATCTGTCCGTCGACCGACTTCGACGAGAGCGAACTCGTCGCCGGCGAGGAGCTGCTCACCGACTCTCAACTTCTTTCCAGGACGCACCAGCGCCTCCCAGACCCGCCGGTCGGCATCGACCGGTTCGAGCAGCAAGACTTCGGCGGCCCCTCCGGTGGCTCGGTGCAGTCGCAACCTCGCCGGAATCACTTTCGAATCGTTGACGACGAGCAGGTCGCCGGGCGCGAGAAAGCTGCTCAGCTGGCTGAACCGGCGATGGAGTGGCGCTGCGGGCCCCTGGTCGATCAGCAAGAGGGCTGCATCGCGCGGTGACGCAGGTGTCTGGGCGATCCGCCCCGGATCGAGCTCATAGTCGAAATCGGCCAACAACACAGCGGCGAAGGCTAACGGCGGGACCGGCCGGGAAGGTGTGGCACGATGAGCACCGTGACGACCCAGCGAACCGATTCGATTGCGTGTGGCGATGCCGGAAACATGGATCTGCATCTGTGGATCCCCGATGGACCGGGGACGGCCTCGATTCTGTTGATCCAAGAGATATTCGGTGTCAGCACCTACATTCGTGCCGTCGCCGAACGGCTGGCGGCCGCCGGCTATGTCGTTGGCGCGCCGGATGTGTTCTGGAGGTTTCACCCGCATTGGGCCGCCGATCACGACGAGGCGGGGCTCAACGCCTCGTTCGGGATGGTGCAGCAGCTCGACATTCCACTGGCCATCGCCGATTGCGCAGCCGCCCTCGCTCATCTGGAGTCGATCGTGGCAGGTGACCCGGATGGTGTTGGACGTGCACTCGGTTTCTGTCTCGGTGGCACCCTTGCGTGGGGGGTCGCCGCGACGGCGGAGCCGTCGGTCTGCGTCAGCTACTACGGATCCGGCGTCCCCGACATGCTCGGCATGATCGACGACATCCACTGCCCGACGCTGCTGCATTTCGGGAACATCGACGCATTCATCGCCACAGAGGGAGTGGACAGGATCGGAGCCGCAATCGCCGGTCGGCAGGGCTTCGTACTCAATGTCGAGAATGCCGGGCACGCCTTCGACAACCACGAGTCCGAGATGTTCCACGACGAGCCGGCGGCCAAGGCTGCGTGGGCAAAGACGATGGCATTCCTCGGTCTGTACCTTCCAGCGTGAACACCGCCTGATCGGCCCCGGGCGCGCTGGCGCGCCGGACGCGAGATGACTACATTTCGGTGTGGTGATTCCAGCGGGGAACGGATCCAGACACGTACGTTCGCGGGCCGGCGTGTGTGTGATCGCCCTGATTTCGACGGTGTCACTGTGGTGCGGGCTACCGACGAGGACCACGAGCGCAGCACGTGTCGTCGATCATGCGCGTTCGATTCACCGGCGGCTGGTGCTGATCGGCGACTCGATCATCCATGATCTCTGCGACAACCTCCCGGACGCGAAATGTGTCAGCTACCCCGGCGCGTGGGTCGCCGATCTCGACGGATCGAACCTCACCGACCAATTCATCACGACCGCCCAGCTGCACAGCAACGACACGGTTGTCCTGTCGAGCGTCGGCGGGTTCCACTCGCCGGGTGTCGATGATGCCGAGATCCTCGTCCGATTGAACGCTGTCTTGGCGCGGCTGGTGGGGATCGGAGTCAAACTGGTGGTGCTCGTTGCACCGTCGCCGAATTTCCCACTCTGCACGCAGCCGGTCACCGCCGCCGGTGCCGCGCTGGTGGGCGAGTACCACGATGAACTCTGTGCAACGGGCGCCGCAATTGCTGCACTCGAGCGGTCGTGGCCGGTGACGATGCTGGAGATCGACGGCCCGTACGTGTCGGACAACATGCATCAGACCACTCAGGCGCAAGCCGCGCTGACCGCCGAGATCGAGTACGCAACCCGCTGACGATCGGGTCAACCGAAAAGGTTCGGTGGCCGATCGCTCGCGATCGGCATCTCCAACCCGATGTGCGCCCAAGCGGCCGGCATCGCGATTCGACCTCGCGGGGTACGTGCCAGCAGTCCCTGCTGAATCAGGAACGGCTCGTAGACGTCCTCGACGGTCTCGGTCTGTT
>JAYTRT010000683.1:0-10069 GCA_043746045.1 Actinomycetota bacterium
CGCGTGGGCGATCGACGGTGTCGAGGCGATCATCACTGCCGCCGACGTTCCGGGTCGATTGCACTACGGACTGATCAGCCAGGACCAACCGGTGTTCGCGTCAGAATTCGTGCGGTACGTCGGCGAGCCGATCGCCGCCGTGGCCGCCGATCACCCGGAGACCTGTCGTCGCGCGCTGCAGGCGATCATCGTCGAATACGAGGTTCTCCAGCCCCTCACCGATCCCGAACGGGCGCTCGACGGGAGCCATCCGCCGATCCATCCGGACGGCAATCTGATCCGCCACCAACGGATCGTGTCCGGTGACCCTGAGGCGACCGGTGACATCGTGGTCGAGGCCAACTACGAGATCGGTATGCAGGATCAGGCCTTCCTCGGTCTGGAAGCAGCATTGGCGATGCCAGATCCCGGCGGAGACGGCGTCGACCTGTACGTCGCCACACAATGGTTGCACGAGGACCAGAAGCAGATCGCGGCATGCCTCGGGCTGCCCCTCGACAAGGTGCGATTGACGCTCGGCGGAGTCGGCGGAGCATTTGGCGCACGCGAGGACATCAGCCTTCAGGTCCACACCTGCTTGCTCGCCCTGCGCACCAGCCGACCAGTTCGCATCCAGTACAGCCGCGAGGAGAGCTTCCTCGGGCACGTCCATCGCCATCCCGCCAGAATTTGGATGCGGCATCACGCCACGACCAACGGGGTCTTGGTCAAGGTCGAGGCGCGCATGGTGTTCGACGGTGGTGCATACGCGTCCACGTCGTCGGCCGTTCTGATCAACGGAATCACCCACACGCAGGGTCCCTACAAGTGCCTCAATGCAGTGGTCGACGGCTATGCGGTCCGCACCAACAATCTGCCCTGTGGCGCGATGCGCGGGTTCGGTGTGGTGCAGGCGTGCTTCGCGCACGAGGGACAGATGGATCGGCTGGCGGCAGCGTGTGGCATCGACCCGGTCGAACTTCGGCTCCGCAATGCGATGGTGATCGGCGACAAATTGATCACCGGCCAGGTCATCCAGAACGTCGCACCAGTCGAACGATGCATCCGCGAGACGGCGGCCCTGCCGTTGCCGACCGAACCGGTCGGTGGCCACGACCATGATCCGATGCGACTGCCCGGCGGCGCCGGCCGGACCGCCGATGCCGAGCACATCCGGCGCGGCATCGGCTTCGCGGTGTCGATCAAGAACCTGATGTACAGCGAAGGTTTCGACGACTACGCAACCGCTCGCTGTCGTCTCGCTGACGGCGTCGTCACACTCAAGTTCGCGACGAGCGAGGTGGGGCAGGGATTCGTCACCATCGCTGGACAGATCGCACGCACCGTCCTCGGGGTCGACGACGTACTGCTCGACCCGATCGACACCGGTGTCGGATCTGCTGGTTCGACATCGGCATCGCGACAGACGTGGATGAGTGGGGGAGCCGTCAACGCGGCCTGCCTGAAGGTGCGCCGACTCCTGTTCGAACATGTTGCAGCGACGCATGGCGTCGACGCTGCGCTGCTCGCGATCGACGGCGGCGACATCGTCGATCCGGTCGGCTCGTTCCGGGTCTCGGTTGCCGATGTGACTCACGACATCTCGTTCGACGAGACAGTGGAATACCGCCACGCGCCGACCGAGGATCTCGACGAGAACGGCCAGGGCAACTGCCACACTGCCTTTGCGTTCGTTGCCCACCGCGCCGTCGTCGACGTCGATCCCGAGCTCGGTCTGGTCAAAGTGATCCAGATCGCGACCGCCCAGGACGTCGGCCGCGCACTCAACCCGCTGAGCGTCATCGGACAGATCGAGGGTGGCGTCGCCCAGGGTCTCGGCCTGGCGGTGATGGAGGAGATCATCATGACGAACGGCAGGGTTCGCAATCCGAGTTTCACCGACTACCTGCTGCCGACGTTCCTCGACATGCCGGATGTCGTCGTCTCGCTGATCGAGGAGCCAGATCCGATCGCGCCGCTCGGTGCAAAGGGAGTCGGCGAACCACCGACCATCTCCAGCACGCCGGCCATCGTCGCCGCCATCCGCGATGCGATCGGCAAGCAGATCGACCGTGTTCCCGTACGGCCCACCGACATCATCTTCTGATCCCGACTCGGCGAATCACGCACCAGGGGTGGTGCCGATGGTCGAGATCACTTTTCCGTCGGCGTCGACGAGGGCGGCAGTGAATGAGCCCTGCTCGCTGAATGCGAACGCTGCGCCTGACCACGCCGGTGTGCTGACGGTGACGATGGACGTGTCGACAGGGGGTCTGCCGGCGACAGTCACCCGCAAGCTGGAGGCACCCGCCGGAGGTGCCGTGTCGAAGACAATGGCGACGATCGTCGCATCGAACGAAGCGAATTCGATCAGCGGGGTGTCATGGTTCGGGGCCAGGCCGAGAAAGGCGTTCACTCCGCCAGGCGCCGAGGTCGTCGTCGCGGGACGCGCCTGCTGTTGCTCGACGGCTGCAACGGCCCCGCCATCGAGGTCGATCAGACCGACCTTCCAGGTGTCGCCCGCTGTTGTCACGTTGGTCCCGATCGATTGGAATTGGAACGGGCCGCCGGTGGCTCGGATCGGGGAGGGGATCAGATTCTCACCGCGGAGCGCCGCAGCCCAGGCGTCGTTCGATGCGAGATGCGCCGAACGGGCGGTTTGGATCAGTTGGTCGACCGGCAGCGCTGCCTGGATCGTCACGGTCGTCGTGCCGTCGTGCCACTGCGCGAACAGTGTCGGCGCAGTCCGGCTGGTGGCGCTCAGATCTGATTCCGGTGGCACCATTCCGACGAGCGCTCCACCACCGCTGATCGCGATCAGACGACGGGTGTCAGCCGGGTCGATCGACGGCGGCGCAGGGGAGAGCAGACGGGCGACCTGGAGGTCGTTCGGGACCTGTCGGGCGGAGGCGAGATCGATCTCCTTGGTTCCATCGACCGTCTTGTACACCGACCGGTTCTGCAGCGGCGCGCCGACGCGGGTGACGAAGCCAGAATCTGCAGTCCGGCCGGCTGAGACGAGTTGCATTCCGTACGCAACCGCGCCGAAACGGGGCGTGTAGGCGACCGAACCATCGGTCCCGATGACGGTGGCGAGGAGCAACTCGCGAAGGTCCGGGGCGGCGAGCCCGAACGATTCGAAACGGACGACCCGGCCGTCAGGAAGCCGCTGGATGACACGGGTGACCTGCGCAGCATCGGTGGCAGTCAGGGTCGGCAGCCCGGTAACCGTCGTACGTGCCGCATCCCTCATCAGCGGAATCGCAGAGGCGGGGTTGTTGTCGACCATGATCGCGAACCAGCGGCCTTCGGTGCGAGTTGCCTGATCCGTGGCCCACACCTCCAACCAGTTGGACGTCGGCGTCTCTGCCGAATCCGATCTCGAGCCTGCGCCGACATAGCCGTCCGGCGGCGCATCGAGGAGGTATCCGGTGTGCGTGCTCGTCTCTGCTCGTGTGAGTGCGGTTTGCTGCGGTGACGTGGTCGTCGGGCCGGCGGTGGCCGGGTCGGGCAGTTCGGACGGGTCCTTCCTCGACACGCCGGTGGATGCGACCGAGGTCGTGGTTGCCGCCAGATCGGCGAAGTGTGTGTCGGGTGCTTTCGCGGACGGTGCGAGCCACACCCCGATCGCGACGACGGCGACGGCAGCAGCTGCGAACGATCCCGCGATCCTGAGCGCCCGCTTTCGCGGCGATGGTGCGGCGACGCGCCCCGGATGTTCTGCCTGCAGTGCGAGACCACCATCGGCCCATGACGTCGCGATCTCGGCTTCGATCTCAGCCCGACATCTCGAGCGCATTCCGTCGTCGAACCACACCTCGCAGTCGGTCAATGCCTCGTCGATCGGCCGCCCGAACATCGATGTCTCGAGCTGGGCGCGGGCGGTTGCCCCGGCGTGATCGACCGTGACTTCGGCGATGCGCAGCGCCAGCGAGATCTCGGTGCCCCTCATCCGCTCGCCGATCTGGAGGTCGATCACCGATCGCTGGAGTGACGTGAGCGCACCCATTGCGGTCACCCCGACTGGTGCGCTCCGCGTTGTCGAAGGGACTCCAACAGCCGAGGGACGGTTCGGGACGCCGGCAGAGTGGGCCGACGTGCAGCGGTGAGCGGCGATGATCATCGAGCGTCGGTCGAGCGAACCGCCGGGTGACTCGTAGTTGAGGGCGTCCGGCGGGAGGAAGCGGGTGAACGTTCGCACCAGGAGCTCTTGGGCAAGCCGATGGTCGCCGGCGGTCAGGTGACACAGCGACGCGAACACGTGCGCGGCGGTCTCCTCGAAGCTGTTCAGCACGCTGGCCGGGTCGCGGCCGCCACGGATCACATGAGGCACGATAGTTCCGAACGAAGACCCGAATCCGGCGTGCCGGCGGCGCACCACCGGGTCGGGCGGCACTGCTCGGCGGCCGGGCCCATGCGTTAAGTTGGCACCGAGTCCCGTCGTCCACTCAACAGGAGCAGTACCGGTGTCATCAGAGCGCGAAATCATGTCCTGGCAGATCTTCGGCGATGCCTCGCGCATCCTCGCCCAGATGGTGGCCGACGACGGTTACGAGCCGGACATGATCCTCTCGATCGCCCGTGGTGGGCTGCTCATCGGAGGAGCACTCGGCTATGCGCTCTCGGTCAAGAACGTGTACACGATGAACGTCGAGTTCTACACCGGCGTCGACGAGCGGCTGGACGTGCCGCGCATCCTCCCACCGGCCCCCGACTTCGTCGACGTCTCCGACGCCCGAATCCTGATTGCCGACGACGTTGCCGACACCGGCCACACCCTGCGCAGCGTTCAGGAGTTCTGCGCCGGCAAGGTCGCCGAGGTGCGCAGTGCCGTCCTGTACGAGAAGTCGCACTCGGTCGTGCAGTGCGACTACGTGTGGAAGCGCACCGACCAATGGATCAACTTCCCGTGGAGCGACAAAGAGCCCGTCGCGCGTCGGAACTGGGCTGTCAAGGACGCCTGAGAATCAAGTGTGGTTCCTGAGTACGACGGTGGCTGCATTTCGGCCGCTCGCGCCCCACACTCCAGCGCCGGGGAATGTTGCGGCCCCGGTCAGATACAGGCCACGAACAGAGGTCTCGTAGCGCGTCAGCTCAGGGTTCTTGTTCCGCATCGCCGCCAGCGGGCCGCCGGCAAAACTGGTCGCATGTCCTGCCGGCAGGTTGAACTCGCTCTCGTAGGACATCGGTGTCATCACCCGCCAGTCGGTGATGGTGTCGAGGAAGCCCGGCTGGACCAGCGTCGCATACTGATCGAGCCATCGGCGGGGCTCGGTCATGTCCTGCCATCCGCCGCTGAAGTTGTACGGCGTGTAGATCGCTTCGAGGCTGAGCACATGTCGGCCAGTAGGGGCCATCGTCGGATCGAGCACCGTCGGTACGTTGACCAGGAAGGCCGGTCGATCGAGTATCTGCCCGCGGCCCATCATCTCGTAGCCCCGGTCCATCTCCGCGAGCGACGGCACGATGGCCGCGCTGCACACCGACGGGTCCACTCCCATCCGTTCGAACATCGCCGTCTGCGTGGCGAGGAGACGAGGTGGCTCTGTGATCACCGCGTCGATCTTCGATTCGTAGCCCTGGCTGTGCGGAATGGTGCGCCACCGTTCGATCAGCGAGTCTGCCTCGGGGGGTGCGTTCTTGAGCCATTCAACGAACGTGCGGTGTGGGTCGCACGCCGAGACGACGACGTTGGCTCGGATCTCGGTGCCGTCGGTCAGGGCGACGCCGGTGACTCCGGTGTTGTCGCAGATGATCGTGGACACCCGCGACGAGATCCGTAGCTCGCCGCCGGCCGCGACGAACGAGGCCAGAAGTGCCTCGGGAACTGCGCCGCTTCCGCCGACCGGCCGGCCGACCTTGACGACGTGACGCATTGCGTACGTCAGCGCGCCCAGTCCCGACTTGGCGAATTCGGGCGAGATGCCCCACACCATCGGACCAACACCGAGTGCGGGTGCGCGCAGCGCTTCGGTGTCGAAGAACGAGCGCATCACGTCGGCGGCGCTGCGGCGGCTCCAGCGCAACAGCGTGGACACCCCTCCGAGCTTGTTGGCCATCGCGAGCTTCGTCAGCCCGCCGAACGTCGGTGGCTCGCTGGCGGCCTCCAACACCAGTCGGACCGCCGGAATCGCGGCCTTCAGGTACTGCCGGTAGTTCTCCACCTCTCCCCGATGGAGCATCGTCAGACCCTCGATCGTTCGGTCCACATCGTGGAAGCTGAGCCATGGCCGGGGGTTGTCCCATGTCATGTTCAGTTGCCCGGGTTCCACATCGAGATACCGCAGACCGTGAGCCGCGAGATCGAGGTCAGCCATCACGGGAGTCGAGCGAAACGTGAGGTGATCACAGTTGCAGATGTTCACGGTGGCGCCCGCGAACTGCTCGCTCGCGGCGGTGCCACCGACTGCCGACCGCGCCTCGACGAGCACCGTCTTCAAACCGGCCCTGGCAAGGTAGGCCGCCGTCACCAGACCGTTGTGTCCGGCACCGACCACGATCGCATCAACATCAGTCTCAGGCACCCGGCCATTCTGGCCGCAGCGCTAGCGTGAGGTGGTGACCGCAACAATTCCGCCGAGCCGACACCTGGCCGACCTGACCGGACCGGATGTCGACCGGTTCCTCACCGAGCGCTCGATCATCGTCCAGCCGCTCGGTGCCGTGGAGCAGCATGGTCCGCATCTGCCGTTGAACACGGACCTGATCGTCGCGCAGAGCGTGGCCGAGGCCGCAGTCGCTGCGGTGGGCGACGAGGTCGATGCATGGGTGCTGCCGCCGCTCGCCTACACGAAGTCGAACGAGCACGCGTGGTCGTCGGGCACGATCTGGTTGTCGGCCACGACGCTGCTTGCCGTGTTGAACGACATCGGCCGCTGCATCGCGAAGACTCCCGCCAAACGACTCGTCTTCCTCAACGGCCATGGCGGCAACAGCACGTTGCTCGGTACGGCCAATCGTGAGATTCGTCTCGAACACGGGTTGATGACGTTCCTCGCCCACCCGGGCGTGCCAGCGGACCAGGGCGGTACATCTGCTGCGCACGAGCACGGCATGGGGGTCCACGGAGGCACCGACGAGACGAGCCTGATGCTGCACCTTGCGCCGCACCTGTGCGACATGTCGAAGGCAGAACGGCGGATTCCGGAAGGCCTGATCGGTAACCGCTATGTCAAGTTCGGTGGCAAGGTCAGCTTCGGCTGGTTGTCGAACGACTTCTTCGACGACGGGTACATCGGCGACCCGACGATGGCGACGGCAGAACTCGGTCGGGAGCTCTTCGAGGGCTCGGTCGCGGCCTTCTGTGACGCCCTGCGTGAGATCCGGACGTTCAATTTCGGCAAGCCCGGCCCCGGTCCGGCGCAGCCATGAGCGGGCCCGGTTCGCCCGTCGACGGTCTGAGTGTCGACGGTCTGCGTGTCGACGGCAACCGGTTGTGGAAACGGATCGTCGAACTCGGTGAAATCGGCGCAGTTCTGGGGCCCGATGGTGAGCAGGGGTGCGCTCGACTTGCACTCACCGACGCCGACGGCGACGGTCGGCGACTGGTCGTCGGCTGGATGCGCGATCTCGGCTTGGCGATTTCCGTCGACGCGATCGGCAATGTCGTTGGCACCCGTCCCGGTTCGGACCCCGACGCAGCTGCGGTGATGACAGGGTCACACATCGACACGGTACGCACCGGTGGTCGCTTCGACGGCAGCCTCGGCGTGCTGGCCGGCCTCGAAGTGATCGAGACGTTGGAGCAGTACGGAATCGTCACCAAACGAGCGGTGCAAGTCGCATTCTTCACCGACGAAGAAGGGGCTCGCTTCGCGCCGGACATGCTCGGCAGCCTGGTGTTCGTCGGTGGGCTGGCGGTCGAGGAGGCGCTCGACGTCCGCGCCACGGACGACGGAGCGCGACTCGGTGACGAACTCGGCCGAATCGGTTTCGCCGGCCCCACCCCATGCCCCGTTGCAGTCGCTCCAGCGGCATTCGTCGAATTGCACATCGAGCAGGGGCCGGTGCTCGAGGCGCACGACGTCACCATCGGTGTCGTGACCGGAGTTCAGGGGATCTCGTGGACCGAGTACACGGTGACCGGACGTTCGGCTCACGCAGGGACGACGCCGATGAGGTTGCGTCGCGACCCGCTCGTGGCTGTGGCAGCCATCGTCGTCGAAGCGCAGCGACTCGCGGGCGAGATGGCGGACGACGCAATGGGGACTCAGGTCGCGACCGTTGGTCGGCTGGACGTGTTCCCGGATCTCGTCAACGTGATCGCTGAGCGGGTGACCTTCACCCTGGATCTGCGCAACACCGACGAGGCGCGGCTTCGCGACGCCGAGCGGCGGATGGCGGCGTTCATCACCGAGACGTGTTCGGTTGGACACTGCACCGTCGAATCCAAGACGCTGGCCCGGTTCGAGCCCGTTGCTTTCGACCAGACCATGATCGACCGAGTCGAACGTATCGCAGGGGTACTCGGCAACACGACGATGCGCATGCCATCGGGTGCCGGGCACGACGCGCAGATGCTGGCGAGGGTCTGTGCGTCGTCGATGATCTTCGTACCGTCGGTCGATGGTCTCTCCCACAACATCGATGAATACACGGCTCCCGGAGACGTCACGGCCGGCGCCGACGTGTTGCTGCAGACCATCATCGAACTCGCCGATTCCTGACATTTTCGTGCAGCCCGACTGGTCCGGGAGCGCTCCCGAATCTGCGCGCCACCCCCCGGCCGGCGCGACGGCATTGCGCTAGTCTGAGCCGAGCGTCGATGCCGAGCGTCGATGCGGAGCAACGCCGAGCCGATCACACACTGGAGTTCTACCGCCTTGCCTTCGTGGATTCTTGCGATCGATTTCGGGACCAGCTACACCGTTGCTGCTTCCAAGATCGGCGATCGTGCGCCGGAAGTGATCGAGGTCGGCGGGGAACGCCGGATGCCGTCGGTGATCATGGCCGATCCGTCCGGTTCGATCATCGTCGGTCGGACGGCTGACGACCTCTCCGGAACGCATCCGGGGAGCACCCTGCGGGCGGTCAAGAACCGAATCGGAGACCAGGCACCCGTCGTGCTCGACGGCCGTCCGTATCAGGTCGTCGACCTCGTCGCGGCGCTGTTGAGGTCCGTCTACGCCGAGTCCGTTCGACAGATGGGGGAGCCGCCGAGCGAGGTCCGGCTGACGCACCCGGCAATGTGGAACAGGCCACGATTGAACCGCCTGCTGGAAGCGGCCACCAAGGCTGGCCTGCCGAACACGGCACTGGTCCCCGAACCCGTCGCAGCGGCGCTCTCGTTCGCCAGCGAGGTCGGCGTCGCGCAGGGCGCGTACGTGGTCGTCTACGACCTCGGGGGTGGCACATTCGATTCCGCAGTGGTCACGGCGAGCGGCGGCGGCTTCAACATCGTTGGTCGGCCCGGTGGTGACCAGAACATCGGCGGTGAACTGTTCGACGAGTTGATCGTCAACTCCCTCGGGCTCCAGCTGCCGCCCGATGCGTGGGATGCGATTCAGATCGGTGAGGAGCCGCTCTGGCAGCAGGTGGGCGCGACCTTGCGCAACGAGGCCCGCCGAGCCAAAGAAACGCTCTCGGGCAACCCATACGCCGATCTGATCATTCCGCTCCCCACCGGACTCAAACAGATCCGCTTGACCCGAGGAGAGTTCGAGCACCTTGCTTCGCCGTACATCGCCGAAACAATCGTGCTTCTCGACCGGTGCGTGCACGAGGCGGGGCTGCAGCCATCGCAACTCTCCGGAATCTCCCTCGTCGGAGGTTCCAGTCGCTCACCGATCGTGGAGTTGATGGTCAAGGAGGCGTTTCCCGATGTACCCGTGATTCGTCGCGGCGACCCGAAAACAGCTGTCGCATCGGGAGCGGCGCGTGCGGTTCGCTCGTCGGTCACGACACTGCCTCCGGCAGACTCCCGTCGGACGACGCAGCAACCGAACGCTGGTACAGGCCCGGCCGTCACGGGCCTGGCGCCGCCGAGTTCGCCACCCGCGCCGAACAGTCAGCCGTCGTCGCCGCCCGGGTTCGCGTCAGCGCCGAACAGTCAACCATCGTCGCCGGGGTTCGCGTCGACGCCGAACAGTCC
>JAYTRT010000684.1:0-10035 GCA_043746045.1 Actinomycetota bacterium
ACGGCCGGTCGAGCGTTCTACATGCATCGCACGTTGTTCGCTGGTGCGTTCGTCGCAATGGCGGTGGCACTGGGAGGCTCGATCGACGACGCGACTGCCCAGTGCGCTGTCGACCGTCAGTATCAGGCGACCATCGAGGCAGCGACGCTGCGCGCGGATTGTGCCGACACGCTCGTTGCGCTTCGCAATGCAGGACGACGGGTCGTGATCGTCTCCAACATCGATGACGAGCAGCTCCGACCGATGCTCGACCGGCTCGGTCTGTGCGCCATGATCGACGCGGCGATCAGCTCGGAATCGGCCGGATCGTGCAAGCCCGACGCCACCATCTACGACCTCGCGCTGCGCACCGCAGCGGTGCGCGCCGATCAGGCCCTGTTCGTCGGCGACAGCATCGGCCACGACGTGGTCGGCCCGGCGGCGAGAGGCATGCGCACCGCATGGCTCGCCCCGCACGCGACTGCGATCGCCGGCGACGCACGTCCCGATGCGGTGATCGCTTCATTGGCCGAGGTGCTCGACCTCGTGGGAATCACGATGGGCAACGAGATCCGGGTCGACGTCGGGGCAACGCGATGACCGACGCGCTGCGGCAGTACCTCGATCGAGCCCTGGGAGACTCGGTCCCGATCAGTGTCGTGCCGATGACCGGCGGCGGCTCGTGCGAGGTGTTCGCAATCGATCGCGGTACGGCGCATTGGGTCCTTCGTCGGGCACCCCGCCATGCGAGTTCATCGACTGCTCACGACGTGCTGCGCGAGTTCAAGATCCTCGACGCGATCAAAGACGAACCCGTTCGGATCGCTCGTCCGGTCATCGCCTGCGCCGACGCTTCGGTTTTCGGCGCACCCTTCTACGTGATGGAACGCATCGACGGCACGCCGATTCTCCAGCGCATTCCCGAAGCATGGTCATCCGCACCACAGACCCAGGGTCGGGCGTTGGAAGAACTGGTCGACGCACTCGCCGAGATCCATGCAATCGATTGGCAGGCCGCCGGCCTCGGCGATCTGGCCCCGAGCCCCGACTACCTGTCTCGACAACTCGTTCGTTGGCTGGGTCAGCTCGACTCGTACGGCGGCCGCGACCTTCCGGCCGCTCACCGCCTCGGCGAGTGGTTGACCGCCCACCGCCCGGCCGACCAGCCGAGCGCGCTGTGCCACGGCGACTACAAACTGGACAACGTCCTGTTCGCACAACAGGCGCCTCCGCGCCTGTTGGCCGTCGTCGACTGGGAGATGGCGGCGATCGGCGATCCGCTGGTCGACCTCGCCTGGGCGTTGATCTTCCATCCCGGACCGGAGGGCACGATGCATCTCGGTATGGGCCGCGAGCCGCGTTTCGATGTCGACGTCCTTCCCGACCGCGCGGCGCTGATCGACCGATACGCCGCGGGTTCGGGCCGCGAGACCAGCGCACTTGGCTGGTACGACGTGTTCGCCCGCTGGAAACTGGCGATCGTGCTCGAGGGCAGTTACGCGAAGTTCCAACGCGGGTTGTCCGACAAGCCGATGCACGAATTCTTCGGGTCGCAGGCGGACTTGTTGCTCGACAGCGCGGCCACGCTCGTCGACTCATCCGTGAACGGAGCAACAGGATGATGCGCGCCTGGCAGGTCCAGGGCAGCGGCGAGCCGATCGACGTCCTGCACGCTGTCGAGATCGACGTTCCCGAGCCAGGCCCCGGCCAACTACGGATCAGGGTCACCGCGGCCGGAATCGGGCTGCCGGACGTCTTCATGTGCCGCGGCACGTATCCGTTGACTCCTCCGCTGCCGTTCACCCCCGGTCAGGAGGCGAGCGGGGTGGTCACCGCCGTCGGCGACGGAGTGGACATCGCGATCGGCACACGCGTGATGTGTGTGACGATGTTCTACGTCGGTCACGGATCGTTCGCAGACGAATGTCTCGTCAGCGCCGACTCGGCGTTCCCGATTCCGGGCGGGCTCAGCGATGCCGCAGCGGCCGGCTTCTGGATTCCGCACCTCACCGGCTGGATCGGACTGGTCGACCGTGGCCGCATCGCACCCGGGGACTGGTTGGCTGTGCTGGGTGCATCGGGAGGCAGTGGCATTGTTGCCGTACAACTCGGCAAGGCCCTCGGCGCGAATGTGATCGCCGTCGTCGGCGACGACGAGCGTGCCGACTTCTGCCGCAGTCTGGGCGCCGACGCGACCGTCGATCACCGAGCCGGGTCGGTCGCCGACGGACTTCGTGCGGCCACCGACGGGCGCGGCGTCGATCTGATCTACGACCCGGTTGGTGGCGATGTCGCCGAGGATGCCGCAACAGCGATGGCCCGTCACGGGCGTCTGCTCGCAGTCGGCTTCGCAAGTGGTCGCTGGCCGAAGTTGGCGACACACTCGATGGTCGTCACGAACACGTCACTCGTCGGGGTGTTCGCCGGCGGGTACTCGCGTGCCGAGTTGGACGCGATCCATCGCCACCTCACTGGTCTGGTGACAAACGGCCGTCTGCGCAATGCGGTCACCGGCGAAGTTCCGTTCGACGATCTGCCGGCGGGTCTGCAGCGGATGGCCGACCGCGGGGTCGTCGGCAAACGGGTCGTCGTGCCATGACAAAGCCGGTCAGCAAGTCCGTCGACTTCGAGTTGCACGCCGACGAGATCGTCGACGCCGCCGTCGAGATCTTCCAAGAGTCCGGTCTCGACGCTGTCAGCATGCGCAGCGTCTCCACTCGTCTCGGCGTCTCGCCCGTTCCGCTGTACAGCCGGGTCGGCAACCGGGACGCGCTCGTCGACGCGCTCGCCGATCGGCTCCTCGCCGACCTCGCCCCACCGAGCAACGACGATGAGCCGTGGGATGCGTATGCGCTGCGGTGGTCACAGGAGCTGCGCTCGAGACTCGGTCAGGCACGCGACATGCGACTCATCGTCTGGCATGGACGAGAGGCGTACGTCGAAGCCTCCCGTCCGCTCGTCGCAGCACTGCGGCGCGACGGCTTTGCGGTCGATGCTGCGATTCAGGCGTGCCGTCTACTGATCTGGGCAACCGTTGGTTTCGGTGCTGTCGAGAACGGCGTCGCGCCGCCGGACGGACCGACCGATCGACCGATCACAACCTCGAACAAGCGACGTTCGAGTCGTGCATCTCGGCCAACTCGTCCTGGCGGTGATCCGGCTGGGGTCAGCGCCGCCGAGACCGACAGGCTGTTCGATCTCCACATCCGGTACCTGATCGACGGAATTCTACGCGACCGAAAAGGCGAGGGCTGATGGCGATCCCGTCGTTGGACGCAACGGGCAAGGTGGTTGTCGTCACCGGAGCAAGCAAGGGCCTCGGGCGCGCGATGGCGCTCGGGTTCGCCGAGGCCGGCGCCGACGTCGTGGTTGCCAGCCGCAAGCTCGAACCATGCGAGGCGGTGGCCGAGGAGATCCGCGCCCTCGGCCGACGAGCACTCGCCGCCAGTTGTCATGTCGGCGACTGGGAGCAGTGCAGCATCTTGATCGACGCCGCCGTGGCCCGCTTCGGGCACATCGATGTTCTGATCAACAATGCCGGTATCGCACCGGTTCCTCCATCACTGCTGGCAGTCACCGAGGACCTGTTCGACAAGACGATTGCCGTCAACCTGCGCGGACCGCTGCGGCTCACGGCACTCGCCGCCGAGCACATGCCGAGGGGCGGCTCGATCATCAACATCAGCTCCAAGGCGGCGCTGCATCCGTCGTCGTTCACCGTCGTCTACGCGGCGGCGAAGGCCGGCCTGAATGCACTGACGAAGGCGGCCGCGAACGAGTTCGGACCGCGCGGCATCCGTGTCAACGCGATCGTCTGCGGCACGTTCCACACCGACAGCCTGCACAAGTCGCTGCCATCGACGGACATGCAGGATCAGATGGCAGCACGGGTCAGCCTCGGCCGGATCGCCGGTGCCGACGAGATCGTCGGCACTGCGTTGTACCTCGCCAGCGGCGCGTCGTCCTACATGACAGGTGAATTGGTACTGCTCGACGGGGGTTGAGCGGGTCGCGCCGGACACGTCGTTCAGCAGCAACAGAACAACAGCAGCAATCAGGGGGAGACAGCAGAATGAGCACGTCAGATCAGCCGACAGCAGCCGTTCCATCCAACAGCGTCATCGGAGCGGGCAAGGTCGCGGTCGTGACCGGCGCGGCGAGTGGCATCGGCCGTGCCCTCGCCGAGGCGTTCGCCCGCGAGGGTTCAGCGGTCGTCGTGGCCGACCTCGACGCGGCGGAGGCCGAAGTCGTCGCATCAGGTATCCGTGCTCGAGGAGGTGACGCTGTGGCGATCACCGTCGACGTCTCCGATGCAACTGCGGTCGAGGCGTTGGCCGCTGCCACGCTCGAGCGCTATGGACACGTCGATGTGCTGTGCAACAACGCCGGCGTGTCCACCTTCAACCTGATGCGCGATCAGACGCTCGACGACTGGCGCTGGGTGTTCAACGTCAACCTGTGGGGTGTGGTCAACGGCCTCCAGACGTTCGTACCGATCATGCGCGAACAGGGCACGCCCGCCCACATCGTCAACACTGCGTCCATCGCCGGAATCCTCAGCGGAATCGCCTTCATCGGCCCGTACTCGGCGACCAAGGTCGCTGTCGTGTCCATTTCCGAAACCCTCGCCCAGGAACTGCAGATCGACGGCACACCGATCGGGGTCAGCGTGCTGTGCCCCAGCTCCGTCGACACCAGAGTCATGGAATCGGAACGAGGCCGCCCAGCCGAGTTCGGCACCGAACAGCGCACCGAAATGGCCGAGTCAGTACGACTGATGATTCGCGATTCGTTCACCGGCCCGACCGGCAAGACACCTGCGGCTGTTGCCGAGATGGTGGTGGCCGCGATACGCGCCGGACAGTTCTGGATCATCACGCATCCGGACGAGAACCAGGCCGCGCAGACGCGATGTTCGACGATGCTCGCCAGCTTTCCGCTCGCCGTCGGCTGATTCGCCGACGTTTCTCACAGATCTCGATTCACTACAACAACTTGGGGGCAGATGATGAAGCACAGAACCACACGCGCGGCCGCTGCGCTCTCCGTACTTGCGATGATGGCGGGAGCGTGCTCGAGCAGCACGAGCACCACCGCCGTTTCCACCACAGGTGTGGTCGCAGCGGCAACGACCGCCGCACCACCCGCCACCGCACCGGCGACCACGGCCGCATCGACAACAGGATCGGCAGCGGCATCGACAGCAGCGTCGGCGTCGACATCATCCGAGGTTGCGGTCACGACAGCCCCGACACCGACCACGACCGCGCCGACAGCAACAACGGTGCCCGCCGGCCCGATGTTCGGTGATGCTCCGTGGCCATGCGGTCCTGGCAGCGGTACCAACAACGACGCCGGGGGCGAGGTCGGCGTCACCAACAAATCGATCAACATCTCGGGCGGCGACGATGCCGGATATGCGGGGGCCCCCGGGCTCGACCACCAGGCCACGGACGCGATCAAGGCGCTCGTCGCCAAATGCAACGCCCTCGGTGGCATCAACGGTCGAACAATCACCTACAACTATTTCGACGCCGGGGTCTTCAACATCGCCACGGCGATCCAGGGTGCGTGCGATGCGAAGAGCTTCTTCCTCGTCGGTGACGCCTGGTCATTCGACGGCAACCAGGAGGAAGCTCGTCTCGCGTGCGGGCTCCCTGCTGTGCCGACGTTTGCGGTCAGCGCCGCATTCGCCAACGGCAAGGACGTCTACGTCGGCTCGCCGAACCCTGCCGACGAGACACCCGCTGCCGGCTTCGCGATGACGACCGCACTGTTCCCGGACGCCGTGAAGAAGGTCGCTACTCTGGCAGCCACCTTCTCGGCGACACAGGAACCACGCGACAAGGTCATCGAGGCAGCGCCCGCATACGGATGGGGTTTCTCCGAGACGACCCTCGAGTACAACCCCGTCGGCGAGGCCGACTGGACGCCATTCGTCAAGCAGGTGCAGGCAGCCAACTCGACTGCCGTCTACTTCGTCGGAACATGCCTGCCCAGTTTCCAACTCTTCGACCAGGCTGCGAAGGCGAACGGTCTCGACGTCCCGATGTTCGCCGATGCCAACTTCTACGAAGCGAACTGCGCAGCGGCGAACACCGATGGAGCGATGGACAACCTCTACGTAAGAATGGCGTTCGTGCCGTTCGAGGAAGCCGATGTCAACCCGGCGACCAAGGATTACCTCGATCTGCTCAGCGCGGCGCACGGAGACGTCTCGCTGCTCGGCGCTCAGGCGACATCGTCGTTCCTGTTGTGGGCCACCGCTGCGTCGGCCTGTGGCGACACGCTGACACGCGCCTGCACGTTGAAGAACCTGGCTGCCACCCACTCGTGGACCGGACACGGCCTGCACGCCGACGGTGATCCGGGCGGCAACCATCCGCCGACCTGCGGCATCGTCCTGCACCTCCAAGGCTCGAAGTATGTACGAGTCGCACCGGCCAAGCGCGGCACATTCCAGTGCGACAAGACCTGGATCGCTCCGATCGTCAAGGCTCCGGCTGTCTCGGCTGCGAAGTTGGACGCGAACCGGATCTCGCAACAGTTCGCCACCGGCTGAGCACATGGGCGTCGCAACGCTGCGCCTGTCCGAACGTGCTGTTGATCACCGACAGCATCGAAGAAGCCGTAGCGTTGCGAACGCGCGTGATCGCAACGAGTCGACGTCACGTTCTCAGAGGAGTTCCCATGACCCCGAATTCGACCCATGCGGCCACCACATCGACATGGCAGGCCAAGCAGTTGACTCGGGGAATCGGCGCCGAGATCGTCGGCGGCGATCTCACGTCCGACGTCGATCCGGCGTGGCTGATGGCGCAGCTCCACGAACATCTCGTGCTCGTCATCCGCGACCAACATCTGAGTCCGGCGGCTCACGTGGCGCTCGCTCGAGAGCTCGGAACTCCGACCCCGGCTCATCCCGTGGTTCCGGGACATCCCGACCATCCGGAGATCCTCGAACTCGACGGTGCGAACGGCGGCAGGAACGCACGCTGGCACACCGATGTGACGTTCACCACCACGCCACCGGCAGCGTCGATTCTCGTCGCAGATACCGTCCCCGAGGTCGGCGGTGACACGTTGTGGGCGGACATGCGCACCGCATACGAGCGACTGTCACCGGCCGTACGAACAATGGTCGACGGGCTGGAAGCGGTCCACCGGATTTCCCCGCTGGCCTATTGGGGCGAGCCGTTCGACACGGCGCTCGGGCGCGACGATGCTCAGCGCCTGTTGGACCAGGCGGCGCTCGTGCGACCCGTGATCCATCCCGTTGTCCGGATCCACCCCGTCACCGGGCAGCGATCGTTGTGTGTGAATCCTGGGTTCACCACACACGTCGTCGGACTGTCCCGAATCGAGAGCGAGGCGATTCTCGACATGCTCCACCGTCACACGACACAGCCCGAGCTGACGTTTCGCCACCGCTGGCGCACGGGAGACGTGGTCATCTGGGACAACCAGGCGACAATGCACTACGCAACAGACGACTACGGAAGCGAGCCCCGGCGGATGCGCCGGGTCACACTCGCAGGCACGATCCCCATCGGCCCGAGCGGAACGCACAGCCGAATTGCCGTCGACCCACTGGTCGCCGTTCGTTGACCAGCAACGGTCAGCGACAAGCACCACGATCTGCGACCGTCTCACGGCGCTGCCACGATCAGAGGCGCCGGGGTCCTTTTGTCGCCATGTACAACAGCAACAACCCCACAAACACGGCTTCGACAAAACCCATGTCGCCGTTCCACACTCGCTCCGGCCAACTGCTCGACCACTGCAGAGCATTCCCGCCAGGTTGTGTGATGTCAAGGGAAACATCCGCCGTGGCCAGCACATCGCCCAGCCCATCCCAGCCCAGCCCATCCCAGCCAAGCCAAGCCCAGCTGATGAGTACTTCGTACTCACGACATCGCCCACCGCAGCGTGTCTGATGAGCAGGTGCCGCTGAAATCATCGAATTTGTCTTCGTCGAGTGAAATCAGGAGCCCCGGTCACCGTTACTCATCGTGTTGCATCCACCACCGGGTGTGCGCAGAACCGGGAGATGATGATGGGCGTTCAGCGAACCAGGAAGACGATGAAGGGTCTGGTGAGGTCCGGGTACGGGCTCGCCGCCGGGGTGATCGCCGTTGGTGCGGCGGCGGCTGCTGCCGGTGCAGCACCGGCGTCGTTGACGCCGTGGTCCGACCCCAACAAGACGACCGTCACCACTCCCTCGACCGAACCACCGGTCACGACGATCATCGTGTCATCGACGACTGCGACGATCCCCCCAGGCGGAATCCCTCACACCGAGCCGGCCACGACCGCACCCGCGACGACCGAGCCAGCGACAACCGCCCCCGCGACCACCGCACCAGCGACCACCGCACCAGCGACCACGGCAGCGCCCGCCAAGGAGCCGACGACCGCGCCCGTCCCGACCGAGCCAGCGACAACCGCGCCAGCGCCAACCGCACCCCCGACAACCACACCCCCGACAACCGCACCCCCGACAACCGGGCCGTCGACGACAGCGCCTGCCAACATCGCTCCCCCGGCCAAGGAGCCGACCTCGACCGAACCGGCAACGACCGCTCCCGCGATCACGGTTCCGGCGCCCGAGCCGACGGCACCGCCGACCACGGTTCGTCCACCGGACAACTCGGTGCCGACCGGCCTCTCTCTGTCGTGTGTGTCGACCGGATCGAATGTGGCATGCGACTGGAGTGGCGCAACACCCGCCGGCTTCGCCAAGTTCCTGCTGCTACGCGGCAATGGCGGGGCGAAGGGCCGGGTGCCGTTCTCGTCGTCGAGCTCAGCCGTCAGTCACTTCGACGACGCCGCCGTGCAGCCCGGCAACTACACGTACGTTCTGGTCGCCGTCGATGCGAACAGCAAGCCACTCGTGCACAGCAACATGGTGCCGATCACCATCACCGGAGCCTGAGCGATTCGCGTCGTCATCGAGAGATGGGCGGATGACGGACACAGCATCCTCGACCGTCGGGTACGGACGGGACCTCGCCTACGAGCGCGCCCTCACCGAGAGAGCTCGGCAGGACCGTGACGCATTCGCCGAGCTGTACCGGATGCACGTGAAGGCCGTGCACGCGTTTGCCTATCGTCTGTGCGGATCGAGGGAGCTGGCCGAGGAGACGACCTCGGCCACCTTCGAACGTGCCCTCCGCTCGATCGAGTCGTTCGAATGGCGAGGTGGCGGCGTTCGGCCTTGGCTCTACCGAATCGCTTCGAACGAGATCACCGAGCACCACCGGCGCGGGGCGCGCGCCAGCGGTGCGCGGGGGCAGGCCGCATTGCGCGCGCTGGCGACAGACGACGACGGCGATCCTGCGCTGACCCTCGAGGCTCGTGGCGGTACCGAGCTGAACGCGATGCGCGATGCGATTGCCGCGATCTCGCCCCACTACCGCGAGGCGATCACCCTTCGGTATCTCGGTGACCTCTCCGCCGACGACGCGGCCGCGGCACTCGGCTGTTCCAAGGCGGCCCTCGCCGTGACCCTGCATCGCGCCCTCCGAGCGCTACGGCGAACCATGAACGATCCACCTGCGGCGGTACGGACATGACCGAATCACGACGCTCCCTGTCCCGTGCGTTGCGCGCTGCGGCACGACATCCATCGGTCGAACCCGACCCCGGTTTCGTCGATCGACTCGAGCAGCGGCTGCGCACTCTCGACATCCACGCTGTGCCAGCGCCGGCGTCGAACGTGGTGGCTTTCCGACGGCGCCTGACACGCGGCGCAGCCATTGGCGTCATCGCAGGCGTGATGACGGCAGCGGGAGCTGCCGCAGCTGCCATTGTCACCGTTCGTCACCTGACGAATCCGCCGCCCTCGACCACGACCTCACCGACGACAGCGCCCGCCGTGGCGCCACCGGGACCGACGTCGACCATCACGAGCGCGTCGACCACGGCGATCACGATGGTTCCCGCGCCTTCGACCGCCATGCCCGCATCGACGACCACGGCGGCCACCACCCCACCGGCCACGAACCCGCCGACCACCACCCCACCGGCCACCACCCCACCGGCCACCACCCCACC
>JAYTRT010000685.1:0-3212 GCA_043746045.1 Actinomycetota bacterium
GCGTCGAAATGGGCTTCGGTCAGACGCGCGAGTTCCAGATCGTCGCGGCCGATCTCGTACAACGCGGCGAACCGCTCGGCAGTTCGTCCACCACCCGGCAGTGGCAGCGGCCGACCGACGACAGCACGAAGCCGACCGGCGCTCATCCGGCGCTCATCCGACGTTCATCCGACGTTCATCCGACGTTCATTCGGCGCTCATCCGACGAGGGCCGCGATCGTGTCGGCGAACCCGCCGGTCGCTCTGCCATGCAAACGTGCGCTCGTCGACACAGCCATGTCCAACGCGGAGAGACATCGATAACCCTCGTGCTCGAGCAGCGACCAGATCGCGTGATCCTCGGCGAGTGCGATCGGCGGGAAGCCCCCGACATCGAGGTATGCATCACCTCGAATTCCGAGGTTCGCACCGTGGACGTGAAGATGCGTGCTCGCACCGATCAGATAGTTGTCGGCGAACGTGGCAACGACCACGTCGGTCCTGTCTGCATCGTCGAAGAGGTCGACCGTGCCGGCGACCGCGTCGATGCCGTTGTCGGCATGTGTCAGTTGGCGGAGCAACCAGTCGGGGCCGACGACGGTGTCGGCATCGGTTGTGGCAATCCAGATCGTGTCGGCTGCCCTGAGACCGGACGCCCGCATTGATGAGAGACCGTCGGCAATCGCTGCAGCGCGAGCAGCGCCGGCGCCCCGCCAGCAACCGGACACGACCCGCAATCTCGGATCGTTCGCGGCGAGTGACCCGGCGATCCTTTCGGTCTCGTCGGAACAGTCGTCAGCGGCCAGGACGACGACAACGTCGATTCCGGGATCGAGCGCGTCTGCAGCCGCGAGAATCGAGCGGAGGCAGCGTTCAACCCGGTCTTTCTCGTCACGCGCGGGCACTCCCACGACGATGCAGCCGATCCGGCCTGGCGAGCGCAGGTCGTCGGCCAGTTGCGGCGATTCTCCGCCGCCGCTCACGGGGCACTCCAGACGTCGAGCAGGAAGCCCGACTCGACGTGGTGCACAGCAGACGGTCCAAATCGATCGCCGAGAATGTCGTGTACTGCGTCGCCGCTGAGCAGATGATCGGGTGAATGTCCGCGCCAATGAACTGCGATCAGATCGCCACCCGGCTCGACGATGCCCCACAGCCGATCGGCGATCTCGGCCAGGGCACCCTCGTCCCAGTAGTAGCCGATCTCGGAGAACATGATGAGGTCGAAAGAGCCGTCCGGCCAGGCCTCGGGGATTGCCCCCACCCCGACATCGACCTGCGTCGACGGTTCGAGCCGTCGAACCGCCTGGGCAATCGCACTCGCGGATGCGTCTCGGGCGACGACGATCTCGGCAACGCCGGCGAGACGCTCAGTCAGCGCGCCGACCGAGCAACCCGGCTCGAAACAACGCTTGTACATCGCGCCGCCCGTCCCAGCGTTGCGCGGCAATGACGCGATCGTGATCGCGTATTTGCGCTGTTCGTACGGACTCGTCCGGAACTTCCACGGGTCGCAGGACGCGGCGTACAGATCTTCGAAGCTGTCGAGGTCCACTCTCATCGGCGGATCAGCACCTCGAACGGTTGATCGAAGCGACGCACGAAATGGTCGGGGAGGATCGGTCCTGGCCCCTCCGTCTGCGACGGGTACATCTCGATGGCCGCCAGCTTCGCAGCCAAGGCCGAGCGCGTCATCTGGACACGCTGTCCTCGTTCGGTGATCACCGAACTCGATGGGTCCTGCCAGTGCCACGACCACACGGGATAGGACGCCACATCGATCGAGCCGTCATCGGCGAGTGCGAGAACTGCTGCGCCCGCGGCATCGTGATCGGGGTGACCGTCGCAATCGAGCGGACCGACGACGAAGTCCCCGGGGCGGACGATCTCGGACAGGCGTTCAGCGATCTCGGCCTCGCATCGAGCCAAGCCGCCGTCGGGCAACTGCCAACGATCGATCGCCACCGGGGCGGCCAGGCTCAGACGGTGCATGGCTGCGCGAAGCTCGTCGTGCCGAAGTTCCGCCAGACCATCGTGTTCGTACGCGGCCTCGCCATCTGTCAACGACACGACGAGGACCTGACCTCCACGTTCGCTCGTCGAAGCGATCAGGCCGCCGACCCCGAGCGTCTCGTCGTCGGGGTGAGGCGCCACCACGACCAAGCGTTGAAAGCTCCTCGCGATGAACGGTTCCATCGCGTAGACGGCGTCACTCCACTGGTCGCGACCTGTTCCGCTGTGGCTGAGATCGATCACCGGCGAGTCGAGACGTGGTCTGTCGATGAGAGGGCTGCTCGGCATCGGCAGCATCTTCCCGAGGTCCCGTCACGACAAACATCACCGTCGCGGCGACGCCGAACCGCAGCGCTCTGCCCTCAACTCCCACAGCTCAACTCTCACAGCTCAACTCTCACCGCTCACCGCTCACCGCTCACCCAGCTTGTCGAGGAGCCGGTCCGTGGACTCACGATCCTGATAGATCAACCGAATCAACCAGTAGCGGAAGTAGCGCGTCAGCATGAAGGTCACGAACATGCCGGTGCCGATCACGGCGACCGTCAATCCGGAGATGGCCACGATGATGAAGTCACGCTGTGACAGTGCGTCCTCGGTGCTGTGCGAACTGGCATACGCGTAGATCTCGATCCCGATCGCCACGATCCACGCGATGATGCTGATCTTGAGCCACAGTCGCTCGGGATTGGCGCGCCCGCCGCCGACTTTGAGCGAGTCCACCTCTGTCTGGAACTCGTGCAGTCGTGACGTCGTTTCGGGTGTCTGCTGCATGGCAGTCATTCTCCTCCTGGGTGAGATGGGTTTTTCGTTGCGTCGCCACCGAGATATGCCGATGCCGCCTGCGCAGCCAGTTCGGACGGATCACCAGTGCGCTCGATCCGGCCGTGCAGCATGATTGCGCCGCGGGTGGCCACGCCGAGGACGGCCTGAGCGAATTGCTCGACGACCAGGATCGACAAACCGTCCCTTGCCAGTTCGCCGACTCGTTCGTAGAGATGGCTGACGATCAATGGGGCCAGTCCCATCGACAGATCATCGAGCATCAGCAACGCCGGGCTGCTGGCGAGAGCGCGAGACAGTGCCAGCATCTGCTGTTCACCGCCGGAAAGCGTTCCGGCCAGTTGGTTGCGTCGTTCGTGCAACCGGGGGAAGTAGTGAAATGACTTCTCTGCAATCACCCTGTACGGGGTGCCAGATCGAGCCCACATCCGCAGGTT
>JAYTRT010000686.1:0-3204 GCA_043746045.1 Actinomycetota bacterium
CTCGGTCGGCGAGGGCCGCAACGGGATACGGATCGAACTCCGCGACGGTGCGGCGAGACTCGCCGACGGAACTCTGGCGGGCAGCGCGGTCACGATGGACCAGATGATCCGCAACGTGGTGAACGTCTGCGGCATCCCACTCGAACGTGCAGTTCGTGCCGCGTCCACCAACCCGGCGCGCCTGATGGGCTGCACTGATCGAGGCGCGATCGAGGTCGGCAGACGAGCCGACCTGGTCGGTCTCGACGTGGATCTGGCCGTCAGGGGGGTGTGGCTCCACGGCGCCCAGGTGCGTTAGCGCGACGAGCGACGAGCGACGGGCGCAGCTGGCGAGCGCCATCGCGCAGCCGGAGGAGCGCCATGAGCAGGGGAACGAGATCAGGGCGGGGCCGTTACGATGCGGTCGATGCAGATCGTTTCAGCGCTCTTCGTCGAGAATTTCGAACTCCGCCAGGCGCCCGGACCGTCGACCCGGATCGACATCACCGGAGCGATGTTCTCGATGGCGGCGCCGTCACCGGTTCCGCTCACCATCTCGCCGCACCTCGTTGCGCTGATCTCGTGCGCGCCGGACGAAACAGGAAGCGGCATCTTCGAAGTCATCTTCCGCAAGGGAATGAGCGAGGATGCCGAGCAAGTGGCGCGCAACGTGAGTCCGTTCACCGTGGACCCCGGCAAGTTCACCTACCGTCTCGTCAAGGGTGAACTCGACTTCACCGAGTACGGCCAGATCTTCGCTCACTGCCGCATCGGTCAGGGCCTGTGGCACCTGGTGCCGTTCACCCTGCTGCCGCCGGTCTGAGGTATCGGTAGGGGTCTGACCAGGTACAGTCCAGCACGTGCCATCCTCACTGACTCCCGACCAGGATTCCGCCGCCGTCAGCCTCGTGCGGGGTCTCGCGATGGACGCTCCCCTCTATTCCAAGAGTGGCCATCAGGGCACTGCGATGGCCCTTGCTCCCCTGGCACACGTCCTGTTCAGCCGAATCATGCGGCACGATCCGACGAACCCTCACTGGCCGGATCGCGACCGTTTCATCCTCAGCAACGGTCATGCCAGCATCCTCCTGTACTCGATGTTGTACCTCTGTGGATACGGGCTCGAAATGGACGACATCAAGGCCTTCCGGCAATGGGATTCGCTCACTCCGGGGCATCCGGAGGTCGGTCACACCACCGGTGTCGAGGTCACGACCGGACCCCTCGGTCAGGGGTTCGCCAACTCGGTCGGAATGGCGATCGCGGAGCGGATCATGGCCGACCGGTTCGGCAAGGACGTGCAAGATCATCACACGTTCGTTCTCGCCGGGGACGGCTGCTTCATGGAGGGTGTCAGCCACGAGGCGGCCTCGCTCGCCGGCCACCTCAAGCTCGGCAATCTGGTCTGTGTCTACGACGACAACCACATCACCATCGATGGCGACACCAACCTCACGTACAACGACGACGTTCCGATGCGTTTCGAGGCGTACGGATGGCACGTCGAGCAGTTGGGTGAGATGGCCAACGACATGGATGGCCTCGAGGCGGCCATCCGTCGGGCGATGGCCGTGACGGACAGGCCGAGTCTGCTCGTGTTGCGCAGCCACATCGCATATCCGTCGCCGGACCACACCGACGACCACGAAGCCCATGGCAATCCGTTCACTCCCGAGCAGGTCGCGCGCACGAAGGCGGTGATGGGAATTCCCGACGAGCCGTTCTGGGCCCCGCCGGAACTCGTCGACGCATACCGCCAGATGGCTCGCGATCGCGGCGAGCAGGCACGCGGCGCGTGGGAGGCTCGGTTCGCTGCGTCCAGCCTGGACGAGGCCGAATGGAACGCGTGTTGGAACGCCACCGGGATCGCCGGTTGGACCGCTGCGTTGCCGACGTTCGAGCAGGGCGACAAGATCGCCACTCGTCAGGCGATCCAGAAAGCCTTCGACGCGACGCTTGCCGGAGTCCCCGGACTGGTCGCCGGAGCCGCCGACCTCACCGGGAACACCGGGACCAAACTGGCAGACCAGGTCATCCAGGCGTTCGACACCCCCGGCGGCCGCCAGATCCACTTCGGCATCCGCGAACACGCGATGGGCTCGACGATGGTCGGCATGGCCCTGCACGGCGGCATCATCCCCGCCGGCGGCACGTTCTTCGTGTTCCTCGACTACATGCGCCCGCCCGTCCGACTCGCGGCCATCTCCAAGGCCAAGGTGCTGTTCGTGTTCACCCACGACTCGGTCGGGGTCGGCGAGGACGGACCGACTCATCAGCCTGTCGAGCACATCGCGACATTGCGAGCCATCCCACATCTTCAGGTGATCCGCCCGGCCGACGCCAACGAGACCGCCCAGGCGTGGAAGGCGGTCGTCGAACACGACGGGCCGACAGCCCTCGTGCTCAGCCGCCAGGCAATTTCCGTGTGCACGGACGGGTCCGCCGTCGAAAGGGGCGCCGGCACGATCGTCAGCGTGCCCACACCGCAGGTCATCATCGTCGCGACCGGCAGCGAGGTCGCGCTCTGCGTCGAGGCTGCCAAGACCCTCAGCGACAACGGCGTCCATGCGAACGTCGTCTCGATGCCCTCGTGGGACCGCTTCGAGGCCCAGACCGAGGAGTTCCGCTCGAGCGTCTTCCCGAAAGGGGTCCCGGTCCTGTCGGTCGAAGCGGCCGTGACGTTCGGGTGGTCCAAATATGCCGATGACTCGATCGGCATCGACCGATTCGGTGCGAGCGCACCCGGTGCACTCGTGCTGGACAAGCTCGGGATCAACGCCGCGCACATCATCAGTCGAGCGACAGCGCTCGTCGACACCTCTTCGAAGAACACCTAGGAGCACACCATGGATCGTCTCGTCAGCCTCGCTACCGACTTCCAGCAGAGCCCCTGGCTCGACAACCTCAAGCGCGGATACATCACCTCCGGCGAATTGCAGAGGTTGGTCGACCGTGGAGTTCGTGGCCTGACCTCGAACCCGACCATCTTCCAGAAGGCGATCCAGGGATCACCGGACTACGACGAGCAGTTCCTGACTCTCAGCAAGGGTGCTGTGCACCCGATCATCGACGACTACTGGGCGATGGTCCTGCAGGACATCAACAGCGCGCTGGACATTCTCGAACCGGTGCACACCGCGACCGCAGGACTCGACGGCTACGCCAGCGTCGAAGTCGCTCCCGGGTTGGCCCACGACGTGGCTGGAACGATCGCCGCGGCGCGCG
>JAYTRT010000687.1:0-9918 GCA_043746045.1 Actinomycetota bacterium
GGGTGCTCGGAGAGCGCCGCGTCCACCTCGGCCGGAAACACGTTGGCGCCGCCCGTGACGATCAGGTCCGTCCGGCGATCGGCGATGTAGAGGTAGCCATCATCGTCCAGCGATCCGAGATCACCGATCGAGTGGAACCCGTCAGATGTCGGCGCGGGTGTCGGGATGCCGATGTATCGGTAGACGGCGCGCTCGGGGTCGTTCGGTCGCATGTACACATGCCCGATCTCGCCTGGCGCGAGTTCGTGACCGTCGTCGTTGCGGATCGAGATAGTGACATCGAGCGGCCGCCCGGTGGAACCACGATGCTCGGTCCAATCCGCACCGGTCATCGAGACCAGACCGAGTCGTTCGCTCGAGCCGTAGGTGAGCGTGAACACCTCGGGTGACACGAGTTCGAGCCAGCGGTCGACGAGCCACTCGGCGATCTTCGCACCGCCGTACACGAGAGTCTGCAGACTCGCGAACTGCGCTGGACGCAGGTGCTCGAGATTGGCTATCCGTTGCAACATCGTCGGAACCATCACCGTGACGGTCACCTGGTGACGCTCGATCAGTTCGACCGCGAGTGCGGCGTCGAACTTCTCCATCACGATCGATCGCGAGCCCTCGAGCATCCGCGGCGACGCGAAGAGGAAGCCGTTGACGTGGTAGAGCGGCGATGTGACGAGGATCGTCGAACCGGCAACGTTCAGTTGATCACTCGTTGGATCGTCGGCCACCACGCCGCGAATCGGGCAGACGATCAACTTCGGCCGTCCGGTCGAGCCAGACGAGGCCATCAGTGTCACGCACTCTGCGGTCCGGTCGTCCAACGCCGCGCCGGAGAGCACGGCACTTTCCTCGAGATCGGCGCTCGTGACGAGCTCCGACGTCGCCGAGGTGTGTCCGTCACTGACCAGCACGACCGGCTCGGCCAGCTCGAGCACCCGGTCCATCTCCCACTGCGGAACATCGTGACGCAGTGGCAGCAGGGTCGCACCGAGTTTCCAGATCGCCAGGGTGACCAGGATGTGATCAAGGCAGTTGGGCAACGCCAGCCCGACCACATCGTCGATGCGAACTCCGCGGGATTCGAGTAAGCGCGCAATCTGGTTGGCGCGGAGTTCCAACTCGCGGAACGTCACGGGCCGCTCAGCACCATCGCGCGCCACGAGCACCAGATCGGCGTCGTCGGGGCGCTCAGCCGCAAGATCTGTCAGGCGTCTGCCGTAGGAGACTTCCCGGCTGACGGGATCGGTCATATGGTTCAACTGCGGGCGACGAGGGCGTTCAGCCGCTTCACCACCAAGGCGCCGATGCCCGAGGCACCTCCCGTGACCACGGCGACTCGATCAGCTCGTTGATGCATGCTGGTTCCCCCATTTCGGTTCGTCGGACGACATTTCGGGTCCCGTTTTCCGAGCCGAAGGATATAGGAATCATAGGATTCACGGCGATGGCACCAATCCATGCGATCGTGGACGGCGTGCCTCGTGACGAACCGGTCGACAGTGAAGGGTGTGCGATGACACGAGATGCCGAACCACGTGGTCGCGGTTCGAGCCAGCCGCGTGTCGCCGAGACGGTCGCCGACGTCCTCCGCGCGCGCATCGTCGACGGCAGAATCGCGGATGGCGGTCTGCTGCCCAAACAGGCCGCGCTAATCGACGAATTCGGGGTGTCGCTCCCATCGATGCGCGAAGCGATGCGGATCCTGGAGACCGAAGGCCTCGTCAGCGTGCGACGGGGCAACCTCGGCGGTGCCATCGTTCACTCGCCGAACGCTCGCAGCGCCGCCTACATGCTCGGCCTCGTGCTGCAGTCCGACAGAGTCACGCTTGCAGACGTGGCGGCGGCGCTGTGCCTGCTCGAACCCGCCTGTGCAGCCCTCTCCGCCGAACGCGACGACCGCACCACCGAGGTGGTGCCCCGCCTCCGCCAGCTCAACGGCGATGCCGACGAGCAGTTGTCCAACGGTCCTGTCTTCACCCGACTCGCCCGCGAATGGCACGCCACGATGGTCGGTTCCTGTGGCAACGAGACGATGGCGCTGATCGTCGGCACGCTGGAGACCGTCTGGTCCCACCACGAGGCGGTGTGGGCCGACGATGTCGAGTCGCAGGGCGAATACCCCTCCAAGAACGATCGTCAGCTGGCGTTGAGAGCCCACATGAAGATCACCGAGGCCATCGCATCGGGCAACCCTGACGCCGCTCAGCGGCACGCCCGTCGCCATCTCCACGAATCACAGACGTACATCCTCGCCCGCTCTCCGGGCCTCGTCGTGAACATCACTGGACCCACCGACCGGGTCGGACCGTTCCGTGCCCGCTGACGACATGGCCGACGCGACGCACTCCATCGAGCAACACCCGACGGCCGCGCCTCAGCCGTCGTTCTTCGAGGTCGCACTGCGGCAGCGCGCGTGCCGGTCGTTCGACGATGCCGATGTCGACGACGACCTCATCGCCCGTTGTCTCCAGGCGGCAACCCACGCCCCGAGCGCCGAGAACATGCAGCCATGGGAGTTCGTGGTCGTCCGAGACCCACAGCGCCGTGCCGCGATCGGCGAACTGAATCGCGTCGCGTGGCGTTCCGGTGGGCGCGCACACTCCGCAGGGCGGCTCAGCGAGACGCTCCTGGCCGACGTCGACCGTGGCGCTGAGGGCGGCGTCGCGGCCGCGCCGATCATCGTCGTCGTGTGCGGCAATGCACGGCGTGGGCTCGTTTCGACCATGCCGTCATCGGTGTTCCCCGCCGTCCAGAACCTGCTGCTTGCCGCGTCTGCGCTCGGGCTCGGTTCGGCGGTGACCACCCTCGCCCTCCAACAGCTCGACGACCTCGGCGCGCTGATCGGCGTGCCCCCTCACGTCATGCCGATGGCGGTGATTCCACTCGGATGGCCCGCCAAGCCATTGGGTCCGCCGCATCGCGAACCCATCGCCACCCGCACGCATCGCGAGTGCTGGGGAGAGGCCTGGTGATCCGCTGCGTCAGCAGCGAGGTGGGAACCACGGTCATCGGCGTCGATCGACCGCCTCATTCATCGAGTTCGAGACCTTCGAAGTCTCCAGCTGCTCGCCAGTCGGCGAGCAGTTGGCGGTATCCGAAGAAGTCGCCGAACCCACCTCCGAAATTGCCGTCGCGCGGTCGGAAGCCGGAGGGGTCGCCTTCGTTGTTGATGCGCGAAGGAGTACAGGCCGCCATCACTTTGCTTCCGTCGACGAACGCGTCGATGACGCCTTGGCACCACGCCTCCTCAGCCTTGGCGCTGACATCGAAGCTGCGGACACCCCGTGCCTCGAGTCTGCGCACCGTGTCCCCCACGTGTTCGGCGCCTTCCATGGCCAGCTGGGTGTAGCTCACGGTCACGACAGCCTGCTGGCCGGGTGCCGGCATGATGAACATGTTGGGGAACCCGCGGCTCGTCATTCCCCACAAGCTGGCGGCGCCGGCACTCCACTTCTGGGCGAGCGTCATCCCCTCACGACCGACGACCACCTGACCGACCCGCCGTGGGAGCGGCGTGGACTCGGCCTCGAAGCCCGTGGCGTAGATGACGCAGTCGACGTCAAACGTCTCGTTGTTGGCGACCAGCCCCGTCGCTGTGACGCGCTCGATTCCTGCCGGACAGTCGATCAGGGTGACGTTCGTGCTGTTGAACGCGAGCAGGTAGTCGTCGTGGAAGCACGGCCGCCGACACAGGTACCGGTAGTACGGCTTGAGGATCTCGGCCGTGGCTGGATCCTCGACCACCTCGACGATCCGGTTGCGATGCTCCTCCATCACCTGGAAGTCGAACTCCTCGACGCGCTGCAGGTACTCCTTGGTGGTCCACGACGGATCGCGTGGCAGACGACGTGTTGCCGCGAAATGACGTGTCCAGCCGTCATCGACGGCGTCCTCGTCGACCTGGACGCCGAGCATGATTGCTTGGAAGTTGTCCATCCGTTCACGCTGCCAGCCCAGTTGGAGCGACTCGGCGAACTCTGGTGCCGTCGTCAGATTACCGCGCACACCGACGGCGGACGGGGTGCGCTGGAACACGTACACGCGGGCGGCCGAGCGGGCCAGATGGGGCAACACTTGAATCCCCGATGCCCCGGTGCCGATCAGGCCGACCGCCTTTCCGACGAGCTTGTCGAGCCCGGCCTGCGGCGAACCACCGGTGACGTCGTAGTTCCATCGGCTGGTGTGGAACGACGGGCCGGCGAAGTCCGTCATCCCCGGGATGGCCGGCAACTTCATCAGGTTGAGGATGCCGGTGGCCATCACGAGGTACCTCGCCCTGATCACGTCGCCGCGATCGGTGTGGATCACCCAGCGCGCGATCTCGTCATCCCACTCGGCGGAGCGGCTGCGTGTCTGGAGCAACGCGTCTTCCGCGAGGCGGTACTTCTCCGCGAGCGCCCCCAACTGGCCGCGGATCTCCTCGCCGCTCGCGTACTTCTCGGTGGGCACGTAGTCGAGATCCTCGAGCATGGGCATGTAGATGTACGACTCGACATCGCACATCACCCCTGGATACTGGTTCCAATACCACGTGCCGCCGATCCCGCCGGCCTCGTCGATCATCCTGATCCGGTCGAGGCCGGCCCGACGGAGTTCGACTCCTGCGCAGATGCCGGCGATGCCCGCGCCGATGATCGCTGCGTCGATGTCCTCGACGACCGGATCACGTTCGATGAACGGGGTGAATGGATCGTCGCGATAGCGGGCAAACTCGTCGTCTCCGGTGAGATCACGGATCGCCGCCCTGCCTTCGACGAGTCGCCTGTCGCGCTCCAAGAGGTACTTGGCACGAATGCCTTCGGCGTCGAACTGAGGGCTGGCGATGTCGTGGTCGTTCACTCTGGCTCCTTGATAGCCGATGCGACGTTGGCCAGGCCAGCATCGATCAGCCCACCTCGTTCTGACACTCCTCCGTTTGCTCTCTAACAGTCGTGTCAGTAGTGTTGCGGAACAATACAACGTGGCGTTCCACCCGCGTCACCTCAACGCACGATCTCGCACCTGAAACGAGGAGACCCATGCCATCACGCCATCTCGACTTTCCGATCTTCGACGTCGACAACCACATGTACGAGACGCCGGACGCGCTGACGAAGTTCATGCCCAAGGAATATGCCGGCACGATCCGCTACGTCCAGGTCGATGGGCGCACCAAGATCGCCGTGAAGGGCCAGATCAGCGAGTACATCCCCAACCCGACGTTCGAACGTGTGGCAGCACCCGGCGCGCAGGAGGAGTACTTCAAGATCGGGAACCCCGATAACAAGACGTACAGGGAGATCCTGGGCAGGGGCATCAACTCGATCCCGGCCTACCGCGAACCAGCGCCCCGGCTGGAGTTGATGAACGAACTCGGCATCGACCGCGCGCTGATGTGGCCGACGCTCGCGAGTCTCGTCGAAGAACGTCTGCGCACCGATCCGGTCGCCATCCACGTCGTCGTGCACGCCCTCAACCAATGGATGCACGAGACATGGTCGTTCAACTACGCGGACCGCATCTTCGCGACACCGGTGATCACCCTGCCGATCGTCGACCGGGCCATCGCAGAGCTCGACTGGGTCCTCGAGCGGGGTGCACGCGTCATCCTGATCCGGCCGGCCCCGGTTCCCGGATTCGCCCGCCCGCGTTCCTTCGCGCTTCCGGAGTTCGATCCCTTCTGGGAGAGGGTCCAAGACGCCGGAGTGCTCGTCGGCATGCACGCCAGCGACAGCGGCTATCAGCGGTACATCAACGAGTGGGAAGGCTACGCCGACGAGTTCACCCCGTTCAGCGGCGGCACGGGCTTTGACGCGATCGTCGGTCACGCCGGGCGCCCGATCATCGACACGATGGCATCGGCCATCGGCCACGGACTGTGCACGCGATTCCCGCGACTCAAGATCGCCCCGGTGGAAAACGGCTCGTCGTGGGTTCGTCCACTCCTGGACTCGATGTCTGCGGCGTACAAGATGCGCCCCGGTTCGTTCGATGAGCACCCGGTCGAGGTGTTCAAGCGCAACATCTACGTCCATCCCTTCCACGAGGAGGATCCGGCTGGACTGGCCGCCGCGATCGGCGTCGAGCACGTCTTGTTCGGCTCGGACTACCCGCACCCCGAAGGGATGTCTGATCCGATCAGCTTCGTCGACGATCTCGCCGGGATGCCGCAGGAGGATGTCGCCAAGATCATGGGTGGCAACCTCGGCAAGCTGATGGGCATCCACGACGACGCCAAGGTCCTGGCGGCCACGTGACGATCGAGGTCGAGATCGACACCGAACGCTGCACCGGACACGGGCGTTGCTACGCGGTTGCATCGGACGTGTTCGAATCCGATGACGATGGGTACGGCGTCGTACGTGCGAAGAGCCTTCCGAACGAACGACTCGAATCCGCGGGTCGCGGGGCGAGCAACTGTCCCGAGGATGCGATCACCGTCAGGGTCCTGGAAGGATCGTGACGGCGCTCAGCCGCCGACTGTGTCCTTCTTGGCCACCTGCACCGGCGGAGCGTTGCGCCAATCCTGGACGCCCTCGTCGAAATCGGCATAGCCCGCCCAGCGTTCCCCCTGGGAAATCGTGGCCCAGTAGGCGTGATTGAGCGAATGGATCGAGAAGCACGACTGCAGCGCGTTGGTGAAGCCCATCGTGTCGACGGTCTGGTTGACGGACTCCTTGATCAACAGCGCAGTCATGGTCGGCAGGATCGCGATCCGCTCGGCAAACGCGAGCGTCCGGTCGGCCAGTTGGTCCGGTGCGAACACCTTGCTCACCATTCCCAGTCGATGGGCTTCGTCGGCGTCAATCGAATCGCCGGTGAGGAGGAGCTCTTTGGCCTTGCGCGGCCCGAACTCCCACGGGTGACCGAAGTACTCGACGCCCTGCATCCCGAGCCGGGCACCGACCACATCGGCGAACGTCGTGTCGGTGTCAGCGACGATGAGATCGCATGCCCACGCCAACATCAACCCGGCGGCGAAAACCGGGCCATGCACCTGGGCGATGGTGATCTTGCGCAGATTGCGCCACCGCAACGTGTTCTGGAAGAAGTAGTGCCACTCCTGCACCATCATCTTTTCGCTGCCGCGACGAGTGCCGGCGTTGATCTTCGTGGTCGGGTTGTTGGCCCAGTCGTCTTGGGAGACCTTGGACCCCATGTCGTGGCCTGACGAGAACATCTTGCCGTGACCGCCGAGGATGACGACGCGGACCTGGTCGTCCTCCTCGGCGCGGTGAAACGCTTCGTCGAGTTCGACGAGCATCCCCCGGTTCTGTGCATTGCGCGCCTCCGGTCGGTTGAGCATGATGCGCGCCACGCGCCCTTCGCTCAGTGTTTCGACCGTGATGTACTTGTAGTCGCTCATCGCTCTCCTTCAGGGTTGACATCGAGTTGCAGTGAAACTAAGCCCGGGTCGCGGGCCAGGTGAAGTCGGCGGATCATGACCACCGCTCGAGGATCGCAGCACGGTCGGCGATGAGTTCACACGACGGGCGAGGTGTTGGCCGAGCGACATGGTCCCAGTCGGTGTAACCGCTCACGGCCTCGAATGGGCCGATGTCGTGAGTGTCGAACACGTGCGAGTAGTCGTTCTCGACGAGGAACGGGTCGTCCAGCTCGACCCGCTCGATCGCGGTGCACGCTGCTACACCGGCCGATTCGAGCAACTCGATCACCGTTGCCGCGCGAAGCCCGCCGATCGCCTCCTGCAGCCGCGCGGCGAGCATGTCATCGTCCAGTTGGTCGTCGATGGCAAAGGCAGTGAGGACCGCCCGACGATCTGCCGGGCTCGTCGCGGCGATTGCCAGCCATCGGTCAGCGGCGGCGTAGAAGCGATGGGTTGGGCTCGGTCCGGCGAAGTTCGGTCCCCCGACGGCTCGGGGTGCCCGCCCGCCGTACGTGGTCAGCTCCGCCGCCTGGAGGAAGGTCGAGGTCGCCGCGAGGGAGGCGTACACGCGCCCCACCCATCGACCGCGGTGGTTGGCCCAGAGCGCGGCGAGTGCGCCGATCGCTCCGAGACAGCCGGTCGCTACATCGTGGACCGGCGCCGCGGTGGTGATCGGACGGCCGAGACCGCCCTGCACTGCGGCGAGTCCACTCAGGCTTTGCATGATCGGATCGAAACCGGGCAGATCCGTGAATGGTCCATCGGCACCGTAGGCAGTGATCGAGCACCGCACTGCGGCCGGATTCGCCTCCTCGAAGCGATCGGGCGTCAACCCGAGGCGAGCGAGACTGGCCGCCGCCAGGTTGTCGACGACCACATCGCAATGGCCAACCAGTTCCAGGAACTCGTCGCGCCCCGCAGGATCGGACAGGTCGATTCGGAGGCGCTGCTTGTGTTCGTTGATGTTGCCGTACGACGTCGAGTACACCGAGTACGGGTCGCCGCCGGACGGCTCGACCTTGACAACGTCAGCACCGTGCCGGGCGAGGAGAGAGGAGACGAACGGCGCGGCGAGGAACGACGACGCATCGATGACGCGCAGGTGTCCGAGCGGACGATCATCGGCACCCGGAATCGGCCCGCTGGGCGTCGGCAGATCGTCGACGTCGGTCCACACCTCGGCAGCGGGCACCGCCTGTTCGAACACGGGCACCTCACCGACGACCGGTGGGGCTTGGGACATCGACAGTGGCGTTCCTGGCATCAGGATCGGCCCGAGTGTGGGGTGCATCCGTTCGACCGGCGGGCATGCGTGGGCCATAACGTCACCCGTGAGCCAGTCGTTGGGATCCAGCACGGCAGCGACCGGAACGTCAGCGTCACGGAACCGCTGGATCCATTCATCGGCTGGGGCAGAGGCGAACACGGCCTCAAGTTCTGACCCGATGGCGATGCCCACATCCGGCCGCATCATGTTCGTGAACTCGCCGGCGACGTCGGGTCGCACCAGCAGATCGAGGCAATCGATCACCTCGAGTGCGCGGATGAACAAGTCGGGCGAGAGCGCCGCCAGGTAGAACCACTTGGCGTCGCCGGCCTGGTACAGCCGGAAGTAAGGACCAGCCTGGAGGCTCTTGCCCGGCGAGATCACCGGCGCACCGTCGAGGGAGCGTGACACCAACGTGGCCAGCGTGGCCGCTTCGGCGTGCAATCCTGATGTGGTCGCAGAGCGTCCATGTGTGTCTCGGTCGCGGGCGATCACACCAGCCAGCGCGGCCACGACCGCCAGCGCGCCCTGCACACTGTGGCGAGTGGGCACGACCGACGCGACGGGCCGCTCGTCGGTGGCCGGATGATGCGCGGCGAACCCGCTCAGTGCGTCGAGCAGGAGTTGATCACCAGGCAACTCCGCCCAGCGCCCCCGAGCCGCGATCGGGGCCAACCAGACGTCGACCAGTGCGGGGTACCGCCCACGCAGGGTTGCCCCATCGAGGCCGGCAGCGGCTCGCGGGACCGGATGCAGATCGTGCAGCAGGACATCGGCGCGAGCAAGCAGCCGATCGGTATCGCCGTGTCCTGTCGCCAGTGTCTTTCCACGGTTCCGACACAACCAACCGGGCACGTCAGCAGCGGCGATGGAGCCCTCGGCGGTGTCGACGAGGCGGACCACATCCGCGCCGAGATCAGCGAACAGCATTCCGGCGATCTGCGCGGGTGGATCACTCGCGATCTCGAGGACGCGGAGTCCCGCCAGGACTCCCCTGGGTTCTTCTTCGCTCATCGCATGATCCTGCTCCATCGTCTCATGCGACGATCCGGATGGATGGAGGACGCAGATGCATCAGCCGGTCAGAGTCGCCCGGTGAGGAAGTCGGCGATGTCCTTCGCGGGCGGGAAGGCAGAGGTGATCCCGCTGCTGAAGTAGCCCTGGTCGCTGGTCAGCGTGATGCCGGTGATGGCTGAAGCCGCATCGCTGCAGAGAAAGACGAGGGGGTATGCCTGCTCGATCGGAGTCGATGCCTCGATGCCGACTTCGCCGCGATAGTCGGACCCGAACC
>JAYTRT010000688.1:0-3187 GCA_043746045.1 Actinomycetota bacterium
AGACCACGATCGCGTCAGCCGCGGCCGTCGCTCTCGCCGATTCGGGGTCGGGTGCGGCTCGTGTCGACGGATCCGGCGTCGAATCTGGCCGACCTCTTCCAGATGACCACCGGCGAACACCCACGACATGTCCCCCAGGTCCCCAGGCTCGACATCATGGATCTCGACCCGCACCAGGCCGCCGACGAATACCGGGCCCGGTGACCGCGCCATACCGGGGAGTCCTGCCAGACACCGGGGCCAACAGGAGCGACGACCCGAACACAATGACCGCCGCCACAATCGGCGGCATCGATGAGGCGACCGCTGTACAGTCCGGACATGTCACACATGTATGACTTCACGATGTCGTCGATCACGGGTGAACCCGTCGATCTCGGCGACTACCGAGACACCGTCTGTCTCATCGTCAACGTCGCGAGCGCTTGAGGCCTCACCCCTCAGTACGCAGGTCTGCGTACTCTCCACGAAGACAACAAGGCCAACGGCTTCACTGTTTTCGCCTTCCCCTGTAACCAGTTCGGCGCCCAAGAACCCGGCACGGACGCTGAGATCCTCGAGTTCGCGACCAGCAAATACGACGCCACCTTCCCGATGTTCTCCAAGATCGAAGTCAACGGGCCCGGTGCATGCGACCTCTACATCTGGCTGAAGGCGGAGCAAGGCGACGGCGCGGATATCACCTGGAACTTCGAGAAGTTCCTCGTCGACCGCGCCGGCAACGTCGTCAAGCGCTACCCGCCGCAAACCACACCCGAGCAGATCGCGGAGGATCTGCCACCGTTGCTTTCGTAGCCGCACGATCGCGTGCCGTCACGACAGACGGAACGTCACGATCTCTGCTTGACGCCGGCGGCGAGCAAAGCAATGACTTCGGTGATCCTCGCCGCCCGCTCGTCCGGCCGCCGTTTCGTCGCGTCGATCCATCGCAGATACGCGTTGCGGTAGGACTGAGCGAGGCCTTCGAAGAACTCTGCCACGTTCGGCTCGCGCTGCAGCGCGGCGCGGAGGTCGTCGGCCAGATCGTCGCGCTGCGTCCCTCCGTGGCGAGCATCACAGTCACCTCATCGGCGACCTCGGCCCCGAAGTCACGGCGCCACGTCGGACCGATGACGATTCCGAATCCAGTACCCAACGACTCGACGACAGCCCGCACAGGCATCGACTTGATCGTGCCGGCCGCATGATGGTCGGCCTTCGCTCGCCACACATCGTCGGGCACGAACTGCGGCGGGACGAAGGCGCGCCGCTTCGGTCCCATCGCGACGACAGCCACAAACGTCTGTGTGGCCTGGGTGGCCGGCGACATCCTGACTCGCTACTCGCTGCCGGACGTGTTGCGTCCGATCCGAATGTTGCTACCACTCGGACCGGTCAGCGTGAACTCGTGCATGCCCCACGGTTTGTCCTCGACCGCGCTGACTGGCAGGCCAGCGGTCAACAAGCGACCGTGCCATGCGTCGACATCGTTGGTGATGATGTAGCAACCCGCATGGTTCGACGACGGGTCCACGCCAGGAATGAGGTCGAGGTCGAACACGCTCTGGCCGTTGAGATGAACGAAGGCGAACCCTTCGTCGTAGCGCTGAACCTCGAAGCCCGCCGCTTCGCACAATCGCACCGCATCGAGCATGTCAGCGACAGGCAGCGTTGGAGTGACATCGATCCCGCCGACGCGCTCGTTCAGCCAGCCGATGCAATCGCGGCACACTTTGACGTGATCGTCGCAACGCAGCGCTGCCACCGCCGACTCGTCGCGTTCCTCGCCACAGCAGGAGCACCTCACGCCCGAAGCCTACGACTCGCAGACCAACCCACCTGAACCCTCGACCAACGCGTCATCGCCGACAGAAGCGGCGTCGCCCACGACGGTGTTGATTTGGTCCGATCGGGCGCCGATCAGAAACGGCGCCGGCAATCGTCTGAGTACGGTCAGGTGAACGCGCGGCGCGCAACAGGGGAGAGCCACGAGATGAGACCACTCCGATACTCGATCAACGTCACGCTCGACGGCTGCTGCCATCACGAGGCGGGGCTCCCCCCGGACGAGGAGTCGATGCGCTACTGGACCGCCGCGATGGAACGAGCCGATGCCCTGCTCTTGGGTCGAGTGACCTACGAGATGATGGAATCGGCGTGGCGGCGGCCGGCCACGGGCACGTGGCCTGACTGGATGGAGGAGTGGGAGATCCCGTTCGCCGAGACCATCGACCGGGCGAAGAAGTACGTCGTGTCGAGCACGCTGAGCGGGGTTGATTGGAACGCCGAGCTGGTGCGAGGCGACTTGGGGCAAGCGGTTCAGCAGCTCAAGCAGGAGTCGGGCGAGGGCCTGTTCGTTGGTGGCGTGACGCTCCCCCTGGCGTTGGCCGATCTGGGACTGATCGACGAGTACGAGTTCCTCGTGCAGCCCGTCCTTGCCGGGCGCGGGCCGACCCTGCTCGCCGGTCTGCGCGAGCGCGTCCAGCTCGAGCTCGTGGATCGCCATGAGTTCCGGTCCGGGGCGATCGCCCTGCGATACCGGCCCACGCGAGTTCCGGCTTGACGTGAATTGTCGTGGCACGTTGACCGCTGCCACGCGACGAAGGGACGGCTCGGGTCGCGTTACCCGCGCTCGACCTACCCCCCGGACGCGCGGACATATCGACGTCGGCCATCGCCCAGAGTCGCCACTACGTCACGAATAACTCGCAGCGCAGAACCGTGTGAACCTTGCGCTGCCGGTCGAACATATATACGCATCTGCGCTTGATCCACGCGGACGACCAAACCCAATCCAGGTGCTGGAGCGCTTGCGAGTGCGTCAGTCGTCGATTCGCCGCTGCAGCACGACCGTGACCGTGTCACCGGCGTCCTTGGCAATGGTCTTTCGCAGAGGTGCGGCGATCGGGAGTTTGTGCGTTCCGTCTCCGAGCGCCATGAACGAGCTTCGAAACGGCTGACCGTCGACGGTGCCGATCACCTTCACGAGACCGCGGGTGCCGAAGTACTCAGCTGAGTCCGGCATCACCACGTATGTCCATCCACCCTTGTTGGGGCTCTTTTGAAGCTGTGCAGTAAATTGCCTATCGAGGTTGGTCACCTGATCGCCTCCAGTTCCGAGATACATGTTCGACGTCGGCGGCAGGCCCAACTCATCGACGTCACCGTGACACGCAGATATCGATCGATACAACACAGAACGCGCGGA
>JAYTRT010000689.1:0-9879 GCA_043746045.1 Actinomycetota bacterium
CGGGCAGTCTGCTGTGTTTGCAGAGACGCCAATGGGTTGCTGCCGGAATCCTTGCCTCGATCGGTGCTGCAACCCGGCCGAACGGCGTCGCGCTGATCGCGGCGTGCGGCATCGCCGCGTTGTTGGCGATCAAGGACAACCGAGAGTGGCGCAGCCTGAGCTCGATCGTCATCGCACCGATCGGGTTCATCGGATTCCACCTGTTCCTGTGGCGCCGCACCGGCGAGAAGTTGGTGTGGTTCCGCGTTCAGGGAGAGGCGTGGCACGAGGGTACGAGCTTCGGGTTCACCGCTCTGCGCAACACCGTCGACGCATTCAAACGGCCCCTTGCGTCGCCCACCGACATCATCACCGCCGTTTCGTTCATTGCGACGATCCTGCTCGTCTATGCAGCGTACAAAAAGCGCTTGCCATGGCCGGTTGCCACGTACACCGCCGTGATCCTGATCCTGATGCTCGCACCGAGCACGGTCACGGCTCGACCGCGTTTTCTCTACACAGCATTTCCACTACTGATCTCCGCTGCGGCGTGGTTGACCGATTTCGAGGACCGCCACGCGGTCACGTCTCGTGCGGCGGCGAAGGCCGCATCGACCGACGCCGTGATCGTCGAGTCACACACCTACGAGTTGTGGATGATCGTTCTCGGGCTGAGCGCGGCCGGCCTCGTCGCGCTCACGGGGCTCTACGGAGTATTCGGCGCGATTCCGTAGAGATAACTCGTCGGGACTGGCCGCCGCCCCTTCAGTGGGGCGAGGTCGGCTTGTGGCGAAGCTTCGAGATCGTGTCCGTCACGGCCCACCGGGTCACCAGCAGCATCGATTCGGCAATGATCCTGCCCGACATCTTCGACGTGCCGAACTCGCGGTCGACGAACGTGATCGGTTGCTCGACCACCGAATAGCCCCCGCTGACCAGCCGACGGACGAGTTCGGTCAGGAATGCATAGCCCTCCGCGCCGGTCGAGGTCGGGTTGATCGCAGCCAGGGCCGACGCACGGTACGCCCGGAATCCCGAGGTGCAGTCGTGGATGTGCAGACCGAGCACGCCACTGGTGTACCGGTTGCCCCACCGAGAGAGAAGCCGACGATGTACGGGCCAGTTCACGGTGCCACCGCCCGCGACGTAACGAGATCCGACGACAGCATCAGCACCCTGCTCGATCCGTCGCACGAGCGAAGCAATCGCCGCCGGGTCATGTGAGAAATCGCAGTCCATCGACACGACGACGTCGGCCTCCACAGGTGGAACGACGTCGGGGAAGGCGATGCCGCGCAGCACGTTGTCGAAGCCGTTTCGATAGGCGCTGCCCAACCCGTTCTTCGATGACCGATGGAGCACCGAGATGTTGCCGAGATCGACCGCTGCCTTCTCGGCGAGGTCACCCGTTCCGTCGGGACTGTTGTCGTCGACGATGAGCACGTACGCCTGCGGCATCGAGGCCCTGACGGCCGTCAGGAAACGGACGATGTTCTCCGCTTCCTGAAAGGTGGGAACCACGACAACCGTTTGCACGAGCGGTCAGGCTAGCTGTAGCGACCGTCGCCGAGCGCACTCCCGTGTTAGATTGCCGCGCCTGGTACCGGTGTGCCGACGCCCCATATGACCGTATCTCTCGACGCAATTCTCGCCAGGTTCAAACGCTCGCGCACCGCCCTCGATGTGGCCCTGCTCGTCGCTCTTGCGTACGTCCCGACGATTCTCGCGGCCCCTGGCAAGATGCCGAGCGACACCAAGCTCTACCTGTACCTGAATCCGGGCCGACTGACGACCGACGCACTGTCCACCTGGGACAACCGTCAATTCGCAGGGTGGGTCCCCCACCAGACACTGAGCTACCTGTGGCCGTCAGGACCCTGGTATTCGTTCTTCAGTTGGATCGGTGCTCCGGACTGGGTCGCGCAGCGGCTATGGCTCGGGACGTTGTTCGTCTTCGCCGGGCTCGGTGTGCGCTGGGCCGCCAAGCACCTCGGGATCGGCCCGGTCGGTGCCCTCGTCGCTGCGCTGTTCTACCAACTGTCCCCGTACATCCTGCCGTACGTGTCGCGCACCTCGGCGCTGCTGCTGCCGTGGGCCGCGCTCGGCTGGCTCGTTGGTCTGACGATCCGGGCGGCCACCAGAAGCGCCTGGCGAGACGTCGGCATCTTCGGCATCGTCATGTTGACGGTTGCTGCGCCCAATGCGACTGCGATTCTGATGATCGCGCCCGCACCTGTGCTCTGGCTGCTGCATGCTGGGTGGACCCGGATCGTCTCGTGGCGACGGGTCGGGATCACCGCGGCCAAGATCGGCGGGATCAGCGCGCTGATGTCGGTCTGGTGGATCGCGATGCTTTCGGTGCAGGGCAAATTCGGAGCCGACGTGCTCGGCTACTCGGAAAGCCTGCAGGCCGTTTCGTTGACCTCGTCGAGCGCCGAAGTGTTGCGCGGCTTGGGCTATTGGTTGTTCTACGTCCGTGATCCGATCGGATTCGCGACGACGGCCTCGTTCGAATACATGTCGTCGGGACGGTTGATCGCGAGCAGTTTCCTGATTCTCGGCATCGGACTGCTCGGCATCGTGACCACCAAGTGGGCGAGCCGCCGGTACGCCGCGCTCCTGGTCTTCGTCGGAATTGTGCTTGCCGTCGGCGTTCACCCGATCGACAATCCGTCCCCTCTGATGAGCGGCTTCGCCGACAATTCACGCTCGAGCATCGCGCTCGCGCTGCGCAGCAGCACTCGGGCGCTACCGCTGAGTACGTTCGGCATCGCCCTCGGCGCGGGGGCGCTCGTGACAGCGCTCGGCAGAACGCGGCTCCGCGGACGCCGGCTCGTGCCGTGGATCGCCGGCGGTCTGGCCATCGCCAATCTGCCTGTGCTGTTCAACGGCGGATTCGTCGATCCGAATCTGACCCGCGACGAGAATCCGCCGAAAGCGTGGACGGACGCAGCCGCAGTGCTCGATGCCCAGCCTGCCGGGTACCGAGTGTTCCAGTTGCCCGGCGAGGAGTTCGGTGCCTTCCGGTGGGGATACACGGTCGATCCCCCGTTGCCCGGGTTGACCGACAAACCACTGATCACCAGAGACCTCCTCCCGCTCGGTAGCGCAGGGGCGATGGACCTCGTCTACGCACTGGACAACCGGTTCCAGGAGGGAACTGCCGAACAAGCCGAGATCGCGCCGATCGCACGCCTGCTCGGAGTCGACACGATCTGGTTACCGGGCGACGCAGCATTCGAGCGGTTCCGCACCCCACGGCCCGAGCTGACCAGACAGTTCTTCGAGAACCCGAAGGTGCCGGGGCTCGGCACTCCGACCGACTTCGGCGCAGCGGTCACCAATGTGCCCATCCTGCCGATGGTCGACGAACAATCGATCAGTCAATCGGTGGTGGGTCAGCCAATTCCGGCGGTCGAACTCGTCCCGGTGGACAACGCCGTGGCGATGATGCGAACCAAGACCGACCCGGTGGTGATCGCCGGCAGCGGGGACGGGGTCGTCGACGCAGCCGGGGCGGGGCTGCTCACCGGAGACGAACTGATCCGATATGCCGCCGACCTACCGGCCCCCGGCAGCACACGGGCAACGTCGTCGGCGACCAGCGATGCTGTCGCCGCAGCGGCTCGCGTGATCGTCACCGACAGCAACCGCGATCGTGCGTATCAATGGCGCAGCGCACAGGACGTCGCTGGTTTCACCGAGGACGGTTCGGGCACCGGCGTCTTGCGGTTCGACAGTTCTGACCAACGCACCCCGGTGTTCACCAACCCCACCAGCGCCGACATGACCATCGCCGAGCAGCGTGGCGCGCTCCACGCGGCGGCCAGCTCCTACGGTGCACCCTCGGCCTACCTTCCAGAAGATCGCGCGGCGATGGCCATCGACGGTGATCTGTCGACCGCCTGGCTGGTCGGCGATCGCTTCAGCCCGGATGGCGAATACCTTCGTGTCGATTCGGACACACCGATGTCGACCCTGAACCTGATTCAACCCCAGGACCGACGCAATCGCTGGATCACACGGATCGACGTGCACGACGACTCCGGCAGCTATCCCGTGGACCTCACCGCCGCCTCGCGGTCGGCAACCGGTCAGCAGATCGCGCTGCGGACGGCCTCGGCGCGCGTCACGCTGACGATCACAGCCACAGCCACGGGCGACCTGCAACCGGGTCAGGGGCTCGACGCTGTCGGGTTCGCCGAAGTCAGTGCGGGCACAGGACCGACCGAGGAAATCGTTCGGGTTCCGAGCAATGTCCTCCCTCGCGTCGGTGACAGTCAGCGCCTCGACATCGTCCTCAGCCGACTGCGGACCCGGGCCACGAATCGCTGGCGTGCGGACCCGGAAACTCATCTCGTGCGTTCCTTCACCCTGTCGACGGCGCGGACGTTCTCTCCGACGGTGACCACGCGACTCGACCAACGCAGCACCGATGCGTCGATCGCCTCGCTGATCGGGTGGACGGGCACGACCGCCGATCGTCGGCTCACCGGAGTTCCGGCAATGGGCGGTTGGGCAGCAACCGACGGCGACGCGAACACAGCCTGGGTCACTCCGTTCGATGGCGCCATCGGTAGCACGCTCACCATCCCGCTTGCTGCACAGACCACGCTCGGCACGTTGCAGTTGCATCAGTCACTGTCCGACCAGTACGCCGTGATCACGCAGGTGTCCGTGAGCACCGGGTCCGGTACGCGGACAGTGACGGTCGATCCGCCGGATGCGAACGGGCTGAGCACGCTGACATTCCCCGCGGTCACCGGCACGTCGTTGTCCATCACGGTGACGGGGACCAACGACGCCGTGACAACCGACCGACGCTATTCCGAGCCGGTCCGGCTGCCGGTCGCGATCAGCGAGGTCGAGGGCCCAGGAATCGTCGCCAGGAAACTGCCGACGCACTTCACCAGCGGCTGCATCGGCAATGCCGTGACGATCGATGACAAGCCGTTGGGCATCCGCGTCGATGCGAGTATCGCCGATCTGTTCGCCGGAACGGCGACCACGACCACGCTGTGCGACCCCTCGCCGACGGTCCTCGCCGTCGGAGAACACATCGTGCGATCCGCCGTCGGACTGGTCACCGCGCTCGACGTCGACCGGATCGTGATGAGCAGCGTGGGGTCGACGCCGGCCGCCGCCTCGACGAAGCCTGTGACTGCAACAGTGGTCTCATCGACCAAGACTTCCCGTACGGTCCGGGTCGAGCCCTGCCCGACAGGCTGCTGGTTTGTCTTCGGCGAGGGGTACAGCGCCGGATGGAACGCCTCCAGCGGTGGCACATCGCTCGGACCGCAGGCCCAGGTGGACGGTGGATTCAACGGTTGGTACCTGCCGCCGTCGACCTCGGCGAGAATCATCCAACTCGATTTCAGCGGTCAGCGCACGCTCGTCGTCGGTCTCCTCCTGAGCGGTTTCGGCCTCCTGATCTGCATTGCCCTGATCGTGTTCGACCGGCGTCGAATCGACGCCGAACTTGCCGCGCAGCCAACCGCTCGGCGCCTGTGGGGACACCCGACGCCGGGGTCGCCGTACCGGTGGAACAGCCCGGCAACGATGAGCACGGCGGTTGCAGCCGTCGCCGGCGCGCTCGTGATCGCACCGGCGTGGGGCGTCGTCTGTGCAGCAATCACCTTCGTCGCCGGCTTCGTGCTGCGCCGACCTCGGGTGAGCGGATACGTCGCTGTCTCGATCGTCGTGTACATGGCTGTGGTCATGATCAGCAGGGTGACGTCATTGCATCCCTTCGCCAACGCAGGCTGGCCCGGCCAGTTCCAAGACCTGCACCGGCCCGGAATGGCCGTGATCGTGCTCCTGCTCGCCAGCGCCGTCACGACGACCAGGGCAGCCCGCACGACCCGGACAGCGACGACGACCCGGACAGCGACGACTGATCCAACCGAACCGGCAACGGCCGACCAACCGGCGCCCGCAGTCGAATCGGCGCCGTGAGCGAACAGCGCACCAACTACCTCCCCGCCATCGATGGCCTTCGCGCATTTGCCGTCGGGGCAGTCCTGCTGTTCCATGCCGATCATCTCAGCGGAGGCTTTCTCGGCGTCGACGCGTTCTTCGTCGTCTCGGGCTTTCTCATCACTCGGCAGATGCTGCAGGAGGTCGATCGCACCGGACGCGTTGCCTTGCGCGAATTCTGGTCTCGCCGGGCACGGCGACTGCTCCCGGCTCTTCTGCTCGTGTTGTTCGTCGTGATCGCCGTCGCGTACCGGTTCGGCCTCGCCTCGGAGCGGTTCAAGATTCGTGACGACGCCCCATGGGCCCTGGGCTTCGCCCTCAACTGGCACCACATCGCAGCATCCACCGACTACTGGACGTCGTTGTCGTCGCCATCCCCGCTGACTCACCTGTGGAGCCTCGCCGTCGAGGAGCAGTTCTACCTCGTCTGGCCGCTCGTGATGGTTCTGTTGATCTGGCGACGCCGCAACCGTGAACGCACCGTCTTGGTCGCATCGTTGATCGGGGCAGCGTTGTCGTTCGGACTGATGGCGTACGTCTTCGACCCCGCGGCAACGACCCGCGCCTACGAAGGGACGGATACCCGAATCGGCGCGCTGTTGATCGGTGCGGCCTGCGCAACGTCGATCGTGAGCGTTCGCTCCGACCGGATCGTCGCCCGCCTCGGGCGTTGGACCGGCATCGCGATCCTCGTGCCCGCCGCGGTGCTGGCCTGGATGTGGCTCCGGGTCGACGGTCGCAACAGTTGGCTGTACCACGGGGGATTTCTCTTGCACGCCGTCCTGTTCGCCGGACTCCTGCTCGGTGTGTCCAGCCAGGTGAGGCGTACATGGCTGGCCCACCTCTTGACGCTTCGCCCGCTGCGCTGGTTCGGACAACTGTCGTACGGCCTCTACCTCTGGCACTGGCCTCTCTACGTCGCGCTCAGTCCGGATCGGGTCAACCTGTCGCGCTGGCCACTGACGGCGCTACGGCTGGCAGCGACCGTTGTCGCGGCAACCATCTCGTACTACTCGGTCGAGCGTCCGGTCCGTTACGGCCTCCAGCGCCGACCCGTTGCCAGAACTGCATTGCTGTCGGTCACGGGCATCGCGATCGCTGCTGTCGCGATCGTTGTCATCCCACTTCCCCAATCGCATCCGGCACCGATCGACCTGGCCTCGTTGACCACGCCCATCGCTGCTGCCGGCGCCGCTCCGACAACCACATCCGGATCAGCTGTGGCGGTCACTCCGACGACACCCATCATCAACCCGAGCACAACGCCCGATCCGACAACACTCAGTACGACAATCCCCGCCCCGACAACGGTCGTACGTGGATCAGCCACGACTCCTGTCGATTCGTCGGCGGTCCCGAACACCACCAACGCGCCCGCAGGTACGGGCACGACGACGACCACCGCATCGGTCGAGACGACAACGACCGTTCCGACGCCGCGTCCCGAACTGCATCAGGTGCTGTGGCTCGGCGACTCGATCGCCTTCACGACGTCGCTGGGTTTCATCGCGGCGATGAAGCCGATCGGCGTGACCGTCGTCGACAGTTCGTTCCCAGGTGTCGGCCTCCTCAACGCGACCGGCCCATCGATCTTCGCCCAGATCGCGGAGAAGACCGCCGCCGAGAAACCGGACCTGTTGATCTGGCAGTTGTCCACCTGGGACGAGCCGTACGGTGAGGACGCGATCTACACAGCGCTCGGCCAGCTGCGCGACCTTGCAGTCATCAACGGATCCCACCTTCTCCTGATCCCGCCACCGCCGCTCCGGGCCGATCAGGACAATCACGGTTTCGTCGCCGACCGGAATGCAGCGGCTCGTCTGGCCGCCGACGATCCCGCACATGTCGCGTATCTCGAGACGACCCCGTTCTGGGGCCCGAAGTTCTTGTACGACTTGGACGGCGACCACATTCCTGAACGGATGAGCGACGGCGTCCACCTCTGTCCATCGGGGTCGGCACGGTTCGCGATCTGGCTGACCACGCAGTTGGAAACGCGGTACAGCAACCTGTCGGTGGCCGACCCGGCACTCTGGGCTGTCGGCGACTGGACCCAGGATCCCCGCTACGACCGAGTCCACGGCGGCTGCAGCCTGCTCCCGTGACACGCCACTACCTCGTCACGCCGAGCGACACGCACACTCGGGACGGAGCCGCTACCGAAGTGCGGCGACGATCATTCGGGCGACTCTCGTCTGACCGGAGATGACAAGGTTGTCCGCGGTGTCACGCACGTCGATCTGACCGTCGGGAGGGCATGCGTCGAACCACAGGCAGGTCTGCTGCATCGTTCCGTCCGGTCCGAGCAACTGCGAGGTGCGCACGACCACCGCGTGTGGCGGATCCGGCGACGAGTCCTCGGTGGCCGGGTTCGTGACCACGATCAGTCGTGCGGAGCCGGCCGCTGTGGCGACGGCTGCTCGGACTGCCACGGGATCCGTGCCACAGGTGCCTTCTGACGCGAAGGACACCACGACGATCGAAGGATCGACACGTTGTACCTCGGACCGGACCAGATCCGGCGCATCGCACCAGGTGAGTTGCGGCCCGGTCGGAGGATTTGTCACCGTGGCCGTGGCCTCCGTGGCGTTCTTCGGTCCGCCGCCGACCGCCCAGTCCAGTGAGAATCCGTCTTCGTGGATCCGGTTGGTGACCTCGCGCTCGGCATTCTGCAGAAACGAATCACCGACGATCACAACGTCGGTCTTGGACGACTCGCTGCTCAGCGTGGGGTACCACCACCAGATCAGAACCCCGACCACGAGGATGCCCACGACGGCGATCCGGCGCCCACGGGCGGTTGCAACCGCTGCGGTGAGGGACCGGATCTGCATCGCTGCGAAGTGTAGCGATGGGTACTCGATCAGACGGGGCCAGCCATTCCCGAAGAATCAATGCGTAGCCCGCCGAGATCCTAAGCTGCGCACGCTATGTATCGAGACCGCTCCGGAGCCGACATCCCGCGCGGGCTCTGGGTTCGCTGTGGCCTGATCGGATCCGTCGCTTCGATATTCCTCCTGATCGATCGAGTAGCCACCGCGACGTCGACGACGACCGGCTTTTTCGGGCGGCTGTTCACCCACTTCGACATCGGGCGGCCGACGATCGTGGTCGCGATGACCGTGATCGTGCTGTCCTGCTGGCTGGAGCCTGGACAACGGCTGTCGATCAGGTCCTGGTTCGGGCGTGGGCTGGTCCTGGTGTATCTGCTCTGGGGCGCCGCTGTCGTCGCCGCGGTTGCGTCACTGCACCCGACCATCGGCGGCCGCCAACTGTTGATGACGGTGTTGATCTTCCGTTCCGTGCACGCAGGCCCGATCATCGACGGGCTCGGCATCGGGCCGCTCGTCCTCGAGCTCGTCCTCGTCGGTGTTCTTGCTCCGTTCATCGCCCGACTGATCACCGCCGGTCGGCGGATCGGTCGGTTCGCGCTCAACGGCTATGGTCTCGCCGCGATTTTGGTCGCAGCCGGGCTCGTGGTGCGCTTCGCCCTCATCGCTGCCGGTCGCCGCGGACCGACCGGCGCTCTGAGCACGCTGCCAGCCGACCTCGACCTGGTCGGGGCGGGCGTTGCCATCGCAGTCCGACTGTCTCGGCGTGGTGACCGGACCTCGACGGGGCGATTCGCACGGCGATTCTCCGTTGCTGTCCTGGCGACCGCGACCGCAGTCGTTGCGTTCATCGTGCTGGTCGTCGCAATCCGCCAGCCGCTGTTCCCCGGCACCGGCAGCGCCGTTGCCCAGTACCTGCAGAGCGTGCTCGGCGCGTTGGTCGCAGGCGCCGTCGTCCTCGCCGTCACCGCATCCGAGCCGCGCGGATGGCAGCGCACCTCGTGGTGGCTGGCACTGATGTTCCCCGGCCTGCTGCTCTTCCACGAGACGGCATTCGTCGTTGTCGCCCGACAGTACGTGGAACGTGTGACGA
>JAYTRT010000690.1:0-3183 GCA_043746045.1 Actinomycetota bacterium
GCGGGCGTGTCGTTCGCGGGGTTGGTGACCGATGATCAGCTCGCCGGGTTCTATGCAACGGCCTCGTTTCTTCTCATGCCGTCGCTCGACGAGGGCTACGGGCTGCCGGCGCTCGAGGCGATTGCCTGCAGGACGCCGGTGCTGTTCGGATCGGTGGGATTGCTCCCATCCGTCGTCGGCGCCTGCGGTGTCGGCGTGAACCCGATGGACGTCGGTTCGATCGCTGATGCGATGGTCGACATGACCACGATGCAGTGGGCAACGACAATGGATTGCGGTGCCGCTGCCGCGAGGGCCAACACGTGGGAAGTCGTTGCCGGCCGGGTTGAACAGCACCTGCTCAGCGTCAGCTGCGGGGCGCGACCGAGCGTCCGATCCGACCGTGCGAGGACCATTCCCGCCTCGCCGAGCTCGTCTTAGACTCGCGCATGGGCTACTTCGACTGGCACGAGCAGCCAGGATATTTTCGGGACATCACCCGGCATTTCCGGCCCGGCGGACGGCTCCTCGATGTCGGCTGTGGAACCGGATGGTTGGCTGAACACTTTGCCGACTACACCGGCCTCGATGTGTCTGCGGAAGCCGTCGCGATCGCGACCGGCAAGGGACGAAACGTCCACCACAGCAACCTCGATCTCGCCCTGCCGTTCGAAGACGGCGACTTCGACAACGCAGTGCTGAAGGACATTCTCGAACACGTCGTCGATCCCGCCGCCACGCTGCGCGAGGTCTACCGGGTGCTCAAACCCGGTGCTGTGGTGTTCGCGTCGTCTCCGGACGCACAACGATGGGTGTGGGACGACTACACCCATCGGCGGCCGTTCAGCCGAAAATCGTTCCGTCGGCTGTTCGCCGATCAGGGCTTCATCGTCCGCCACGTGGGCTACGAATCTGTCGTGCCGGGCACCGGGCACATCTCCGCACGAACTCGTCGGAAGCGGCGTCCGCGAGTGATCCAATTGGCGGCATGGCTGCCCTTCGTGCGCCGCAACGTGTGGATCCTGGCCGAGCGATGAGGGTCGCCCTGCGCTACACGGCCGTGGCGCTCGCAGGTGTCGCCGCCGCCGCCCTCGTCGTTGCGCAGCCGTTGCTTGCTCTGATCGCGGCCGCCGGACTGGTCGTGATGCTGTCGCTCGGCTTGATCGGCCCCTACTGGTCGGTCATCATCGCCGGTTTCCTGCTCACGGCCGTTCCGAAGGCTGGTGTCAAGGTGGGAGGATTCCCGTTCCCGTTCATGCTGTTCGGCCTCGTGGTTGCTGCGGCCGTGATCCTCTATCAACAGCGTGGGCGACTCGACCCGATGCCACAGCCGGTGTTCGTCGTCGTCGGTGTCGTGATCGTGTGGTTCCTGGCGAGGGCGACCATGCTCGCCGTGAGCGGCGCATCACCGTTTCAACTCGTGCCGCTCGCCGCGTGGTTCGTCGTGCCGGCGGTTCTCCTCGCTCTCGCTCCGAAGCAGGCATCCGACGTCAACTGGGCACGAGCGATGGAGGCGGGCGTCCTCGCCGCATGCGGCCTCTCGGTCGTACAGGCCATCGTGGGAGTCGAGCGAACACTGATCCCGGGGATCACGCTCGCCTTCGGCGACGATTTCGCAAGCAAGCACGTCTTGATCACGACGGTGGGATTCGGGAGCTTCTACAAGATCCCGAGTAGCTATCAGAACGGCAACACCTTCGGGGTGATCACCGGATTCTTCCTCGTGACCGCGTTGCGGCGGATCCTCACAGGTGACCGCGACCGTTGGAACTGGATTCTGCTGTCGGCCACGGCAGTTGCGTCGGTGCTCGCCGGATCCCGCACGGTCATCATTGCGGTCGCCGTCGCATCGGTCCTCGTGATGTGGGCGCACGGCTCGCTGACGCACAAGTTGGCAATCGTCGTCGGCGTCGTCGTGGTCGCGCTCATCGCGGTCCGGCTCCAACCGGGGCTCGCCGAGCGCTTCTCGCTGTCGTCGATCACGGACAGCCAGGGCGCTGGAAGAACGGCACGCTGGCGACAGGTGATCGATCAACAGGGTTTGACGGGGCTTGGGTTCGGGACGAGCGCATGGTTGACCGGACCGTCGAGCGAGGGCGTGTTCGGGGCGGCCGAGCAGGTGGGAATATTCGGCGTCGGCGCCCTCGTGGTTCTGGCGCTTCGAGTCACCAGACATGGGCCTCTTCGCCAATGGCGCTTCCCGCTCGTGGTCATTCTCATCTGCTTCCTGCTCGACAGTTCCTATCTGCTGTTCCCGACCCTGTTCATCCCGTTCGTGCGTATGTGGTCTCCCTTTTCCCTCTCGCGCGATGAAGCCGATCAACGCACCGACCTCTCGGCCGTTGGCCGGCTCGATGTGATGACAACGAGATGAGAGGTCTCCGTCAGACGGTGCTGGACACAGAACGCACCAGGGGTCGGGCCGGTATGCCCGCAACCGTGATGCCCGCCGCAACGTCGCGGGTCACCACCGCTCCCGACGCAACGGTGGCGTCGTCGCCGATCGTGACTCCCCCGAGCACCAATGCGCCGGATCCGATCCATGCACGTTTCCCGATGACGATGTCGCGGCCTTCTGTCGGGACGTCGTCGGCGCGTGCTCGGCCCACGACGCCCCCGTGGGTGCCGGTGAGGAGTGCGACCCCATGCGCGATCAGCGCGTCGTCACCGATGATGATCCGCCCGGAGACGGTGTTGAGCAGCACGTCGTTGATGACGACCCGAGCCCCGACGACGACCCGTTTCGCGTCGCCGAACACTGCGGGTCGCTGGGACGCATATCGCCACCCTCGCGACCAGGCAGACACGCGCCGGTCGATGCCGGCCCGCCGAGCCGAGACACTCCGCAATAGTGCCCGTGCTTCCATCACGTTCTCCCTCAGGATTCGGATCGTCACACTATCGGCGGTATCACGTGTGGCGACCCGGTCGGAATTGCTGAACCAGTGAGCCTGTTCAACAGATCGCGACGGAACTCGATGTGGGGATTGGTCGATCAGGGCATGTCGAGCGTGACCAACTTCCTCGGATCGGTGTTCGCGGCGCGGGCGCTGTCGACGTCGCGCTTCGGATCGGTGGCCATCGGCTATTCGCTGTACTTCATCGCGGTTGCGGTCTACCGTTCGCTCGTCAGCGACGTGCTCGTCGTGCGGTTCGCAGCGGAATCGCACGATGATCAGCGCTCGGCGATCCGCGCTGGGGCGG
>JAYTRT010000691.1:0-27166 GCA_043746045.1 Actinomycetota bacterium
ACGGGCGGCGATCTCGGCCAGCGCGTCGTTGCGTGCAGAATCCAGCGGATCGCCGTGATCCCACAGTTCCATCACCACCCGGGCCCGGCCGAACAATGAGATCAGCCGTTGTAATTGTCGCGTCGCTGCAGCCGGACCATCGCGCACCAACGCGGCGGGAACGATGCCGGTGCGGCAACCGGTCAGCACCCACCAGGCGTCCTGTTGGGCCGCCGGTCCGTCCGCGGCGGCAACCTCGCTGAGTTGGTCGAGCGCGAACCGTGGGGCGCTCTTTTCACCAGCCAATTGACCGAGGCTCAGTGCTCTCGCCAGCCGCGCATATCCGTTGGGGCCATTGGCCAAGAGCACGACATGTTCACCGGGCGGGTCGGGCAGGCCTGGTTCGTAGCGCTGGATGTCGAGGGTGATCTCGGTGCCGAACACCGTCGGCAATCCAACTGCTTTGGCAGCTTCGGCGAAACGGACGATGCCGTAGAAACCGTTCTGATCGGTGAGGGCCAGTGCCTCCAACCCCAGACGGGCGGCTTCTTCGGCCAACTGTTCCGGATGCGACGCACCGTTGAGGAACGAGAAGTTCGACTGGCAGTGCAGTTCCGCGTACGGCGTCGTGCTGCGGACAATGGGTTCGGTGACCGACGGCTGGAACGGTTGCCGTTTCCGAGACCACGCCGGACCATCGCCGCCGGCGTTCCAACTGGGGCTACCCGGTGCTCTGCCATCCGCCCCACGCTGGATCGTCGGAACGTGTTGCGGCACATGCCCTGACAGGGTTCGCTCGAGGTCACGCCACGGCATGTCCGGATTGTTGAAGCCCATACCGCACCATATCGAACATCTGTTCGGAGCACCAGGGCGGCGATCCGGAACGTCGAGCAGGGTGGTGCTCGCCTCCAGTCGTGCGGCAGCTGTTCGTGCGTCAGCTGGCTGTGAGCTTGCCCGCCAGGAAGACCAGCCACGGAGCCTTGTACGCGAGGTGGACGATCTGGCCAGGGGCAACCGTCACGGTGGTCACTGCTTTGCCGGCGGTGGGGATGAACAGGTACGCGAAATGGACCTGCACGGTGAACTGACCTGGGCCGGTCGGGTACAGGAGGGGCGTACGCCACGTACCTTTTTGGGCGGTGCCGTTGATCACGATCGTCGGCTTGAAGAAGTTGAGAATGAATGCGAGCGGGAAGAACTTCGCCGTGATCTCGATACCGGTCGCGCCAGCGCCCGGGGAGGTCGGCGCTGCGGACGGTGGGGGTGGTGGGGTGCTCACGGTGAGAGGCTAGTGCTCCGACACGACGGTGGACCGGCAACGACCACAAGACTTCCGAGCGTGACGCGACGGAAACAGGTGCGCCCGAACGATGAGATGTCCATGGGAGCCGTGAGGGATCAACGTGGATGACACAGCCACGCTCGCGCAACCGGCTGGCAACATGGCCGACGATCTGCTCGCGATCTACGACCGCGCGCTCCCCCAGGTGTTCGGATACGTCGTTCGCCGCTGCGGCGTCAGAGCATTGGCCGAGGACATCACGTCCGACGTCTTCATGGCTGCGGCCGCTGCGCTGCTCGACGGCAACGCCCCGAACGGCACCGCCCCGAACATCACCGCCCCGAACATCACCGTTGGTTGGCTGATCGGCACGGCGCGCCACAAGATGATCGATCACTGGCGGCGTATCGAACGCCACCACACCGCACTCACCCTGTTGGCCGGCGGTGCCGGAGATGCCATCCAAGCCGACCCCAACGACGAGCCGATATCGACGACGAACACCCACGAGGTGCTGGAACAACTGAGCGCCGAGCATCGCAGCGCGCTGACCCTGCGCTACATCGACGGCCTTGCAGTCGGCGAGGTCGCCGAGATCCTCGGACGCAGCATCCATGCCACCGAGTCACTTCTGCAACGAGCCAAGGCGGCCTTCCGGCACGTGTCCGCCGATCGCCACATCGAAGGAAAGGGGCCGCATGATGAGTGACGTTTCCGGTCCACAGACCCACGATCCGTTCGACGTGCTGCGCCGCCCGGACGCGCCGCTGGCCCCGAGTGCCACCTTCGCCAAGCAACTCCGCCAGCGATTGACCGCGGAACTGCGGCCGTTGCTGTCCCGCGCAGCTACGTCGACATCCGACTCCCAACCCGAAAGGACGGCAACCATGACCGTCACCCCATACCTCATCGTGCGCAATGCCGTAGCTGCACTCGACTTCTATCGCGACGCATTCGGTGCGGTCGAGACACTGCGGATGATCGGAGACGACGGTCGAGTCGGCCATGCGGAGATCATGATCGGCGGCTCGAAGCTGATGATGGCCGACGAGTACCCGGAGATCGGCGCCCTCGGCCCCGAGTCACGGGGCGGGCCGACATCCTCCTTCGACATCGATGTCGTCGATGCCGCCCGTGTCGACGAGACCTTCCAGCGCGCCCTGTCGTTCGGCGCGACCTCATTGCGTCCGCCTGCCGATCAGTTCCACGGCAGTCGCAGCGCGACCGTGAGCGATCCGTTCGGCCAGAACTGGACATTCAGCGCGCTGATCGAACAACTCAGCGCGGAGGAATATGCGAGCCGCGCAGCCACTGACACCGGCCACGGCAGCTTCACCGTCGAAGCAACATCAGTCGAAGCAACATCAGTCGAAGCAACGCCCGGACAAGCCACGACCGGAGCAGCGACTGCCACACCGGATGCGGAACGCCATCAGGTCAAGCACCACGCACAGGGAGACCTCTACTACTTCGCATTGCCCGCGACCGACATCGCCAAGGCCCACGCTTTCTTCGGAGCGGTGCTCGGCTGGCAGTTCGCCGCCCCGGACCGCGGTCACATCGAGAACATCAGCGCCCCACCCGGCAGCGTCAACAGCATGAACGGCGAAACCGCGGTACGGCTGTGGTTCGTCGTCGACGACATCCACGCCGCTGTACAGCGCGTGCGTGAGATGGGCGGCACCGCCGATGAGCCCGTCGACTACGCATCCGGATGGTCAGCTGATTGCACCGATGATCAGGGAACGATGTTCAGCCTCAGCGTGCCCGTCCCCGAGTACACCGCCTGACAGTCGGCGCTCTGACGGTCACCTCCGCTCAGCTCAGAGGAAGTAGCCGTTGAGATCGATGATGACGTCGGCCTGCAGATTGGCGTAGATGTTCACGGCTCCGCTGTCGGAGAGCTTGATCATCAGACCGTTCGCAACCGGCTGGCCGAGGACGTAGTTGAGGCTCGATGTGGCAGGCGTCGCGCCACCTGGCGGATACGCCGACAGGTATCCCGAGCCGATCTCATCGGCCGCTGTGAGGTTGACGGACACACCACTGACATGCGCCGGCACGGCGGGGAGCGGCGCGCCCAGACCGGTGAGTTGTACCGAGTGCACCGATGCGGTGGCGAACGGCGAGCCGGGCGGTGTGGTCCGACTGTCGAACGCGCGGGCCGTCACGACGGGAACGAAGAGGCCGGTCGCAGTGACCGGTGCCCCGGCGCCGGTGATGTACCCGGTGATGTCGACGACGATGTTCGACGTCGCATTGGTGAAGATGCTGACGGTCCCGTCGGCGCCGACGGGAACGATCACACTGTTCGACGTGTCCACCCCGGCCACGTAGTTGACCGTCGACGACGTCGGCGCAGTGCCGGTCGGTTGGGCGCGGAGGTATCCGGGGATCGCGGCACCGGTGGATGTCACGTTGAGTACGAGCGCCGACACGCCGGCCGGCACCGCAGGGGTCGACGGCACGACAACGCTCTCGTTGTTCGGCTTGTGCGCGACCCATCCGGCCGGGACCAGATTGCTGGAGCGGGTGTCCAACGTACGAACGGGGTCGATCGCGACGAATCGGCCCGCCGCAGCGGTTGGTGCACTCGGCGCGAAGTAGCCGAGCACGTCGACGATCACGTTGCCGCCGGAGACGAGGTAGATCGATATCTTGCCCTCGAAACCGATCGGCACGATCGCGAAGTTCGCCGTTGTCGAGCCGGCACTCGGAACGTTCAGCGTCGATGAGGTGCCGTAGGTGCTCTGCAGATACGGAACAGCCTGCACGAAACCGGACGAGACCGTGTCGGTCGCAGTGATGTTCACCGCAACAGCGGTCGCTGTTGCGGGAATGCCCACGGCCGTCAGCGAGACATCGACGATGCCCTCCTGCGGCTGTTGCCCGATCGTTGCGCCGACCTGACTGGCCGGACGCGTATCGAGAATGCGAATCGGTGTGACCTGGCGGTACGAGGACGGACTCGGCGGACCGGATGGCGGGGCGCTCTGCCCGACGCGTCGCGGAGGCGGATTCGGCAGCAGGATCTCACCCGTCCCGTATTTGTTGTCGGCGCCGTCCGGGGGTCCTCCGTTGACAAATGGACGGTCGAGGACGAAATGCATCACGGCAGCGGCGAGGGGCGCACCCACGGTCGCCACACCCGCGTCGAGCAGGATGGCCGCGACACCGGCTGCGGTGGGCGACGCCGCCGAGGTGCCGCTGAAGCACGGAGCGTAAATCGCGTTCTTCACGCACGACGGAGCGGACACGTCCGGCTTGATCCGGCCGTCGTTGGTCGGACCCTGCGACGAGTACACGGCGACGGGCTCGATCCTGCCGGTTCCATTGGCCGGATCGACGGCACCAACGGCGACAAGCGCAGGATTCCGTGAGTCGACGACGGGCTTGGCCGCCGAATACGCAGCCTGCCAACGGTTCGATTCGAGATAGCCCTGTGACACGGCGATCTCGAGCACATCTGGCGGTCCCACCAGCGGCGTACCCGATTTGCGATGAATTTGCATGTACATGATGCCGCCATCGGCACCGTAGGTGTTCTTGGCGCAGACGTAAGCGTTGGCCATCTCGAGCGGGGGCGCACCCGCTGATTGATCGGCGTCGTACACACCGCGTGAGATCAACGAATCAGGATTGAAGTTCTCGTCGTGTCCGGCCGCATCCGGGTTGCTGGTCGGCTCGAACAGCTCGATCGAGTAGTCGGTGCGTTGTGCAGGCGGAAGGTTCCAATCGCTCCATCGCACGCCGTCGAACAGCACGCACGGGCCGCTGATCCTGAGCAGGGTGTCGACACCGGGACCGTTGTCGAAATTGACATAACCGCTCGTCGACGAGAGATCGACGGGCACGGTGAGCCGCGCATATCCGTATTGGGCGTCGTTGCCGGCCGAGTTGAACCAGGTGATACCCCGGCTGGCGGCGTAGTCGACAACCGCGTCCAGGGGGCCACTGCCGTCGCCCGGACCGTCGAATGCTGCCCCGAGCGAGCGGGTGATGATGTGGACGCCGTTGGCGGCGAAGAAGTCGATCGCCGCGCGGAGGTCGCTGACCGTCATCACCGTCGCCAGATACAACTCGGCGTCCGGAGCGACGTCTTTCAACACCTGGGCAACGGCGACCCCGTGTTCATACCCGTCGAACGTCTTCGGACCGTTGGTGATGGCTGGCGAGCACGCGTTGGACCCGTCGTTGGCCGTGTCCAGGCAGAAGCGGTGATTGGCATCGGGCAGCGGACCGTTCTCGGCTGGGTCCCACCAGCTGAAGTTGAAGAAGTCGACGATTCCAACCTTCACCGCTCCCGTGATCCCTGCGTCTCGCCACGACGATGCATTCGTCAACTGCACGTTCTCGCCGACGACCGGACCCGTTCCGAGCGTGGCATCGAGGCGCTGGGTGGCGCGATCGATCCGGGCCGCCACCGGCCGCGTGACTGCAACCGGCGAGCGCACGTAGTCGACGCCGTTCGACAATGCCAGCTCGCCGACCGCGCTGGTCGGCATGTCTGCTTGGACGACCTGACCGTCGACAGCGCCGGACACGGACCCGCCGAGACCGCGCACGGTCCGTTCGACCTCGGTCGTGTACCGGGTCAACACTTCGACGCTGACAGTGGATGTGCGCTGGGTGCGCTCGGAGCGGTCCGACACCGTCGATGACACCGTCGATGACACCGTCGATGCATGCATCGCCGCAAGCAACGCCGGATCGGTGACCGGATTCGACGGTTCGGCCGGGGAGGGTGGAAGCGCAGCCGTCACACCAGCAGCCGTCACTCCAGCAGCCGTCACATCAGCAGCCGTCACATCAGCAGCCATCACCGAAGGCGCGGCGACGAATGGCATGACGAGGCAAGCGATCAGCGCAATGGCGAGCGAACGACGAAACATCTGCGGCACAGCAGCCCTCACGCCAGAACCCCTTCCACGGCAGTCCTTTCCAAGACCAGCAGATGTGATCTATCGGCGCTCAAACCTACCGCGAGTCGCGACGAGCGCACCGGCGAGCCCGATGTCGGCGACCGCCATTGCTTCGTCCCAGGTGAACCAGCGCACGTCCTGGCTCTCGCCCGGTGGAGGAGTCGGATCGACGTCGGGTGCCACGAGCACGTAACGCATGTCGAGATGGGTGTGGCCCCGCGGCCCCGGATGGACGTCGACGTGGACCAGTTCGGGCGCCTGTTCAGGAGCATCGCCGGTCGCCTGTTCGGCGAAATCGGCGTCGAGTCCGGTCTCTTCGAGCGTCTCACGCCGGGCGGCATCCCACGGCGTCTCACCGGTGTCGACGTGGCCACCGGGCTGCAACCAGATCTGCAACCGCTTGTGCAGGTGCAACACCACTCCCCTGTCGCCGACGACGATGGCCGATCCGGTGACGTGGACGATGTCGGCCTGCTCGTTGCACGGATCGTCCAACCGGTCGAAATGTTCGATGAACGCGAGCAGCGATCGGCGCTCACGCTGATCGACGGGGTGTCGGGCGACGACCGAGTCGCGAATGGTCGTTCGGATGTCCACGGCATCCATCCTGACCAATCGCAAGGCGGTGTGTCGGTCTCGTCAAGGTTTCTTCTACAGATCCCGCGAGACCCGCCGATACAAGTTGCGTCCAACAGATCGGCTTCGTCGGTTGATCTGTGTCTCCAGGAATGGGATGAGCGAACATGTCCGAACCCGACGCACAACTGGCCCCACGGGTATTGATTGCCGTCAGCGACGCTCTCCTGCGTCGCGTTGCCTCCACCGGCCTGCGTGAACGCGGGTTCTCGGTCAGCGCGACGAACGAGGAGTCGGCGGCACTCGTGCTGGCTCGATCCTTCAATCCCGATGTGGTTCTGGTCGATCTCTCCCTGCGTAGCCCGGTCGGCGGTTCGTTGTTCGATGCCATCCGCGCATCGGCCGACTGCTATCTGATCGGTCTGGCGGCAGCTGATTCGGAAGCCGAACGTATTCGCGCTCTGCGCGGTGGCGCCGACGATGCCGTCTCGCTTCCCATCTCTGCCGACGAACTGGCGGCACGTTGTCAGGCTCTCTTGCGCCGCCCCCGTCAGTTGCATTCGCGTTGGGATCCAATGGCTGCCTCGATGGTCAACATCGGGCCGCTGCAGGTCGATCTCGGTCGCAAGGAACTGCGCGTCCGCGGCCACGATGTCGCCGTCACCCGGATCGAGTTCGCACTGTTCGAACAGCTCTGCCGCAAGCCTGCTGAAGTGTGCTCACGAGTGCATCTGCTCGAGCAGGTCTGGGGACCGAACTGGGTCGGTGACACCCATGTCGTCGACGTCCATCTCTCCAACCTGCGTCGCAAGCTCCAGCGCCACGCCCCCGAGTTGCGGTTCATCCACACCGTTCGCGGCATCGGTTTCCGGCTGAGCAACGATCTCCTGCGTGCCGAGCGCGACCGCCGAGGCGACGACGCGATGGTTGCCACGGCCTGATCGATCGACGCAAAGGCGCTCCTGCGTCTCTTGCCTGGTGCGTCTACTGCCTGGTGCGTCTACTGCCTGCTGCGTCTACTGCCTGCTGCGTCTGCTGCCTGCTGCGTCTGTAGTACGCCCGGTGAGTGAAGAGCCTGCGCAGGGACGACGACGCCGGCCGTGATTCGGCGCAGAGTCGAGTCATGAACTCTTCCCTTGCAACGTGCGCCTCATGATCGAGGTCAGCAATCTCACCAAGCACTACGGCACCCACGTCGCCGTCGATGCATTGAACTTCACAGTTCGTCCTGGCATCGTCACCGGCTTCCTCGGTCCGAACGGCGCCGGAAAATCAACGACCATGCGGATGATCATCGGCCTCGACTCGCCGAGCGCAGGACAGGCGTTGATCAACGGACGACCGGCCCGCGAGCACATCGCTCCGTTGGCCCAGATCGGTGCCCTGTTGGAGGCCAAGGCCGTCCATCCCCGCCGATCCGCACGGAACCACCTGCTCGCCCTGGCCGCGACCACCGGCATCCCCCGCCAGCGGGTGGATGACGTGATCGACCTCGTCGGGCTGGCCGATGTGGCCGACAACGCCAGCGGCGGCTTCTCGCTCGGGATGGGCCAGCGGCTCGGCATCGCCTCGGCCCTGCTCGGCGACCCGGAGACCGTGATGCTCGACGAGCCGGTCAACGGTCTCGACCCGGAAGGCATCCTCTGGATCCGGAACCTGCTCAAACAACTGGCCAGCGACGGACGTACCGTCTTCGTCTCGTCTCATCTGATGACCGAGATGGCACTCGTCGCCGAGCACTTCATCATCATCGGCAAGGGCAAGATGATCGCCGACGTGTCGAGCCTCGAGCTGGAGTCGCTGTCGACGGAACGCAACGTACGGGTCCGGTCGCCTCAGGCCACCGAACTCCGCGACGTGCTCGCCGGCCCAGGCGTCGAGGTTCGCAGTGAGGAGCGCGATGTGCTCACGGTGACCGGATTGACATCCGACGAGATCGGTCTCAAGGCATCGGCGGCGCGGCTCACCCTCTTCGAGCTGACTCCGCACGAGTCGTCCCTCGAAGAGATCTTCATGGAGCTCACCCACGACTCCGTCGAGTACCGAAGTGGCCCGAGCTCATCGACCACCGCATTCACAACATCCCCGGAATCAATTCCCGCAACCAAGCAAGCACAGGCCGCCTGATGAACACATACGCAGTCACCCAATCACGTGTCGCTCGTTCCGAGTGGATCAAGTTCCGCTCCGTCCGCTCGACGCTGATCACCTTTGCCGCTGCCGTCATCGTTGCTGTCGGCCTCGGGCTGCTGTTCTCGGCGCTCGTCGGGAACAGCAGTCAATCGACTCGGGTGACGCCTGACTCGCTGTCGCTGAGCCTCGCCGGGTTCAGCCTGGCCCAACTGATCATCGGGGTGCTCGGCGTGCTCATCGTCGCGAGCGAGTACTCGACCGGGCTGATGCGCACGACGCTGGCGGCAGTCACCAAACGCATGCCGGTGCTGTGGGCGAAGGTCGGCGTCTACGCCACGTTGACGTTCGGCGTCATGGTCGTCGCCGCAGTGGCCACCTTTCTCGGTGGCCAGGCTCTGTACGCCGGCAAGGGTGCAACCGTCTCGCTCTCCGATGGCGGCGTGTTACGAGCAGTCATCGGTGCGGCCGTCTACATCACCGGGGTCGGCGTGATGGGCGTGGCGCTCGGCTTCATCATGCGCAGCACGGCGGCCGCGATCGGTGTGCTCTTCGCCGGCCTGCTCCTGATCCCAGGGCTGGCCGGCCTGCTCCCCGGTTCGTTCGGCCATACTCTGACGAAGCTCTTGCCGAGCAATGCCGGGCAGGCGTTCATGAGCATTGGTTCGCATTCGGACCTGCTCTCGCCGCTGGCCGGCTTCGCAGTCTTTGCCGTATGGCTGGCGGGGATGCTTGCGGGCGCAGCGTTCCTGCTTCGACGACGCGATGCCTGATCACGCTCGGAACCAAGCGCGACCGGCGGCACGATGGCGGGGTCCCCTCCAGGGGTACCCTGCCATCGTGTCGCGTCCCGTCCAGCCCGGAGTCGTGCGTCCGGGGCGGTTACGCCGGTTCTGCGCCGAACACCCACGGCTCGTCGACACTGCGTTGGCCCTCGTGCTCGTCGGGCTGCCGACCCTCGCCTTCGCCTTCGGTCCGCGCCACGACGGGAGGAAGCTGACCGCCACGTGGGTCATCGCCGCGGTCGTCGCAGGCGCTCTGATCGTGATGCGCAGAAGACAAGCGCTCATCCTGTTGGCCGTCGCCACTGTCGCCGCTGCAACACTGATGCTGATCGACGGCACACGAAGCATCGTGTTCGTCGCAGTGTTCGTCTGCGCCGGCACTGTTGCCTCCACGGGCGATCGGCGGCTGGCCATTGCCGCCGGCGCAGTGTCCGCTACGACACTCTTCTCGATCGGTGCGTTCGCGATGCCGGGAGGTTGGCTGTCCGGCGAGAACATCTCGATCGTCGCCTGGATCGGCATGGCGGTTGCCGCTGGCGACGCAGCTCGCAGTCGACGCGAGTACATCGCAGCCGTCGTCGAACGGGCGATCCGCGCCGAGCACGATCGCGAGCAGGAAGCCCGCCGGCAGGTGGCCGAGGAGCGGTTGCGGATCGCACGGGAGTTGCACGATGTCGTCGCCCACCACATGGCGATGATCACTGTGCAGTCCGGCGTTGCCGCTCATCTGCTGCGATCGCAACCGGACCAGGCCGAGCTGGCTCTGACAATCGTCCGCGAGTCGGGACGCTCGGTGCTGAAGGAGATGACGGGGATGCTCAACGTTCTGCGCCGTCCGGACGATCCGGACGATCCACTGGAGCCGCTTCCCGACCTGCATCAGTTGAGCGATCTCGTCGAGAGTTTCGCTGCGGCGGGACTTCACGTCGAGTGGCGCACCCTCGGAGCGCCAGCAGCGATGGACGCGTCGGTGCAGCTGACCGTCTACCGAGTGATCCAGGAATCGCTCACGAACGCCCACAAGTACGGCGACGGGAACGCCGTGCTGTGTGTGACATACACGCCCGAAGCGGTGGCGATCGATGTCGAGAACCGGTGCACCCATCGTGCCATCGAACGTGCAGACGCGCCGGCCAGCACCGGTCTCGGCATCATCGGTATGCGTGAACGGGTTGCCGCTCTCGGCGGCACGATCAGCATCGCCGGCCGCGATCACGGCACGTTCGGCGTCGCCGTCTCGATACCCGTCGGCGGTGGTGATCGATGACCATCCGCGTCCTGATCGCCGACGACCAGGCGTTGATCCGCGCCGGATTTCGTGCGTTGATCGATTCCGCACCCGACCTCGAGGTGGTCGGCGAGGCAGCTGACGGCGACGAGGCCGTTGAACTGGTCCGCTCCACTCGCGCCGACGTGGTGCTGATGGACATCCGCATGCCGAACAGCGATGGGTTGAGTGCAACGCGCACCATCACCAACGACGACGAGCTCGTCGGCGTTCGCGTGATCATCCTGACGACCTTCGAGCTCGACGAGTACGTTGCTCGAGCGATTCGCGCCGGCGCGAGCGGGTTCCTCGGAAAAGGTGTCGAACCCGGCGAACTACTCGATGCGATCCGCATCGTGGCCGCCGGCGAAGCACTGCTGTCGCCGAAGGCGACGCGCAGCCTGATCGCCCAGTTCAGCGCTCAGCCGGTGCCGGGCGCATCCGTTGCAGTCCAGGGCATCGACCTGCTCACTCCACGCGAACGCGAAGTGGTTGCGCTCGTCGCAACCGGTCTCTCGAACGACGAGATCGCGGCCAAGTTGTTCGTCGCCACGCTCACCGCGAAGACGCACGTCAACCGGGCGATGATGAAGCTGGCCGCTCGAGACCGCGCCCAACTCGTGGTGCTCGCGTTCAAGAGCGGATTGGCCAGCCTGACCGATGATGTGTGAGTGCGCTTGCCGTGCGAGTGCGCTTGCCGTGCGAGTGCGTATCTCGTTGCTCAGCAACCTCAGTAGATGGCCGTGATCCACCACTGCTGATTCTCGACGATGGCCAAGAGCGCGGTGCCCCGTTCCGTTGTCAGTTGGAAGCGGGCCAGGCGGCGGTGGGTCTCGGAATCCCACCAGCGTTCGTCGAGCGGCCACGGACCGGCCCAGGCCGTGATCGGCGTGGGCGCGCGACCGTTGATCGCGACTGAATCTGGCACGGCGTTGAGCACTCCTCGTCCGTTGACCCACACGGCCTCGCCCGTTGCATCGAGCACATCGGCCGACATTGCCTCGTCCAACACCGTGGCCGGCGACGGCGCCGGGAGCTGCCCCTGCCACGGCACATCGGCGACTGCCAACCGTTCTTCGGCAGTGCCGTCCGGGCCGAGATCGACTCGGTCGACCGGTACCCATTCGTAGGCATCGCCGGGGAGCCGGCCACCACGCCACGACGGTACGAGCACCAACTGCTCGCCGACCAGCCCAGCCACGCGTGACACCGCACGCACCGCCCACTCGTCGGCTTCGGTACGCCCGCCCCAGAATCCGAGTTGGCTACCGTCGTCAGAGCGCACCTCGTCCGGCGTCATCCGCAGCAGCACGACTCCCCCGGTCAGCCCCGTACTGTGCGCTGCAGAACCGGTTCCCGAGCCCGCTGCCGGTGAACGCATCCATCCGTCGAGCTGCCACCGCACCCGTTCGACGATCGCCGTTGCACTCAGCCCGTGCGGCCGATACCACAGGTGTTCCGACCGTTCGCCGTGCTCGGTTTCGGCCAACACGGCCAGCCGAGTACACACCCGACCGTTGGCGGCCAACAGTTCGTGCAATTCCTGAGCGAGTTGTTTGGCCGTGAACACGAGCGGATCCAACATCCGTACGGGATCGTCGAATGTGCGCGCGACGAGCAGGTCCGGTGGAGCGGTGGCGGTGCCAGGGGGCCGGTCGTCACCGCCTCCGGCGATGCGATGGGCAAATGCTCCCGGTGTGCCGAAACGAGCCAGGACATCGGGGCCCGGCAGGGCCGCCAGGGCGCCGAGGGTGTGCACGCCGAGACGGTTGAGCAGATCGATCAATTCGGCCGACAGTCCACCGACATCGCGCAACGTCGCAACAGAGAGCGGCGCAAGGAACGCGCTGGTTGCCGCACGACCCGGATCGATGATCGTCGGTTGCTGATCGGCACGACGGACCGAGTGCAGCGCCGAGTCGTTGGCAGCCACCCCCGCCGTGAAACGACCATCAGCAATACCGATTCCCAGCAACCAGCGATGGTCGGCCCCCACCGTGATTGCCGCACTGATCAGTTCGGCGACCCGTAAGGCCATGGCGTGTTCGCCACCGAAATAGCGCGCCGGACCCTTGGCCAGGAACGTCAGCATGCCCGGTTCCGTGGTTTCGAGACGCGGCACCATTTCGTTGACGCTGCGGACCGCTGCCTCGAACTCGCGTCCGTCGCGGGCCGGATCGTGGTCGATGATCCGTAACTCCGGACATGTCTTCTGGGCCTCGCGACGACGTTGCCCGATGCGGACTCCGGCGACTGCTGCTGCCGGCGTGCGGGCGATGACCCGGTTCGCGTACAACACCGCCGCCGGTTCGTCCGGTGCTGCGCCGGCAGCGACAACCGACCAGTCCGGGCAGCGGACGACGACGAGCCGCGGCAGATCCGGTTCGACGGCCACACGTCCGGCGGCCACGCGTCCGGCGCGCCGCGGCAGATCCGCTTCGGCGGCCACACGTCCGGCGGCCACGTCAGCCGGCCAAGTCGATCGGGGTCGACGAACGGGTCGAGGAGAGGGTCGAGGAGAGGGTCGAGGAGAACGTGGAGGAGAGCGTGGAGGAGAGCGTCACTCCGTCGGTCACCGTTTCGATGCTGCCGCTGGCCCCCGGCAGCCAGACGTCGACCTGGCGCCGGCGAGGCAGACGTCGACCCTCGGCCGAGACGGTCAACCGTCGCCGTTCGAGCCGCCCCGACCCGTGACCGAGCCCCTCCCATTCACCACGAGCGCAGTCCATCGTGATGTCGCAGGAGAACGGGGACGGGTCGCCGATCAGGATCAGTACAGCACCGCGAGCTTGGAGCCTGGCTTGCAATCGGCGGGCCGTGCTCGGCCGGACATCGGAGCGCAGGACGACCAGATCGAAACCGTCGATCAACGCCGAGATCACGTTCGCCCACGGTTCCTCGCCGAGGTCGCGGGCCTGATCGGCCACCATCACCAGCCGGTCGAGGGCGACGCCGACCTCGCTGGCGGCTCGGAGCCCGAGTGATCGTACACCGACGACGGCCAGCCACGATCCCGCTGTCGATGCCGCCGCGACCAGGGCAAGGGCAACCGAGACAGCGGTATCTCCCTGACAGCCGATGATCGACCCACGGGTCAGACCGGCCTCGGGGAACAGCGACTCGAGGGCGGGGTCGACAGGAAGGACACGGTCGCGAGCGAACGTCACCGGCCCGATCTTCGGGACCAGCTTGCTCAGCCGCTCACGGCGTTCATGCAGTGAACCTCGCTCCACTCGCTCCACATCGACAGCGTAGCGAACGGGTGTTCGATCTGTCGAGCGAAACGACTAGTGGTTGGCTTTCCACTTCGCCAATGCGGCGGCGCTGCGTTCGAGGATGGCAGCCGGCACTCGTGATGCAGCGGCGCTGACTGCGGGGGCGTCGCCGCCTGCAGCAGCCGGCGCTGCACCACCGGCGGCGGGCTCTTCGGCCGGAACGAGATCTTCGAGCGTGGGCACGGGTCGGCCGGGCGTCCAGTACTGGTACAGGTCACGGACGACATCGATCAGGCCGTCGGACGTGAAGCCCTTCTGCAGATCGACCGTGATCATGTTCATGTAGAGGTGAACACCGGCGACATGCCCGGTGTGGAAAAGGCGGCGAGCCAACTCGGCAGACGGTCGCGGACCAACGGCATCGGCGGCGGAGGTGAACCGCTCGTGACCGGAACCGGTCAGGTTGCGATTCAGCTCGTACCTGACCAGGCCGGGAATGCTGCTGTTCTTCTCGACGACGCCGACCAACTGACCCATGACCGACAACCATACTTGGCGACCGTGATCACGGCCCACCTCGCCCGACCGATGGAATCGGTCCAGCTGAGACCGGGTCGGCAGACACAAGTACTTTGACGCGATGACCGATACTGCTCGCGACGACATCTCGCTCGAAGACTTCACCGCGGCGGCCGAGGCCTTCCTCGCTGCCAACGCGACGCGTAAGCAGGCCGAGCAGAAATTCGAGTGGGGCAAAGGCTCGGACAAGGTTGCGATGTTCGAGGAGAAAGACCGTGCCGAGGAGGTCGCCGATCTTCAGCTCGCCTGCGACTGGCGGCGGAAGAAATACGATGCCGGATACGGATGGATCAGCGGGCCGAAGCGGTTCGGAGGACGAGAACTGCCGAATGCGTTCCAGCGCGCATTCGATCAGCTGGAGGGACAGTTCCAGATACCCAACCAGAGCTACTTCACGATCGGTCTCGGCATGGTGGCGCCGACGATCGCCGTACATGCCAGCGAGACCGCCAAGGATTCGTATGTGGCGAAGATGTTCCGTGGCGACATCGTCGGCTGCCAACTGTTCAGCGAGCCGGGCGCAGGGTCCGATCTCGCCAGCATGAGCACCAAGGCCGAAAAGGACGGCGACGTCTGGGTCATCACCGGGCAGAAGGTGTGGACCAGCGGCGCGCACTACAGCGACATCGGCGAGATCATCGCCCGCACCGATCCCAGCCTGCCCAAACACAAAGGCCTGACCGGCTTCATCGTGAACATGCGTGATCCCGCCGTCGAGATCCGTCCGCTCCGCCAGATGACCGGCGGGGCGAGCTTCAACGAGGTCTTCTTCGACGAACTGCGCGTGCCGGACGATCACCGTCTCGGCGACGTGAACAACGGTTGGAACGTGGCGCTCACGACGCTGATGAACGAGCGTGCGGCCATCGGCGCCGGGGGGGGTGGAGGCGGCGGCCTGTCGACGCGCATCGTCGAGATGACCAGGGCCTTCGGACTGAGCGACGATCCGGTCACCCGGCAGATGTTGGCCGATGTGATCATCCACCAGAGGGTCAGCAACTACAACAACCAACGCTCGATGGACAAGATCAAAGCCGGCGGCATGCCCGGCCCCGAGATGAGCATGGCCAAGCTGGCGGGAACGATGAACATGCGCCGTCTCGGCGACTTCGTTTCGCATGTGCTCGGCGCCAAGCTGGTGGTCGACACCGGCGAGTGGGGTACCTACTCGTGGAACCAACTGGTGCTCGGCACGCCCGGTGGACGGATCGCCGGAGGCAGCGACGAGGTGATGCGGAACATCGTCGGTGAGCGAGTACTCGGACTTCCGAAGGACGCTGGAATCGATTCGAAGAGCCCGTTCAACGAGTTGAAGGTCGGGACCCAGCCGACCGGAACACCGAAGGCCTGAGGGGAACGCCGTGTCTGCTCACTTCACCGGTCAGGTTGCGATCGTCACCGGAGCCGGTGGCGGCATCGGTCGCGAACATGCTCTGCTCCTCGGCCGCGAGGGGGCGAATGTCGTCGTCAACGACTACGGCGGCGATTCGTCCGGCAACCCTGGTTCGTCGGCGGCCGCTCAGGCAGTCGTCGACGAGATCGTTGCTGCGGGTGGAACAGCGGTCGCCGACAGCCACGATGTGTCGGTCGACGGACCGGCGATCGTGCAGACCGCACTCGATTCCTTCGGCGGCCTCCACCTCGTCGTCAACAACGCGGGCATCGCCAACGGCGGCCGGATCGACGAAATCCCACCCGCCGACTTCGACCGCATGTTGGCCATTCATCTCGGCGGAACCATCGCTGTCTGCCGTGCCGCGTGGCCGACGATGCGTGCCCAGAACTTCGGCCGAATCGTCAACACCTCATCGGCATCGGTCTTCGGCCTGGCCGGAACCAGTGCCTACATCACGGCCAAGGCCGCGATCTTCGGCCTCAGCCGGGCCCTCGGTAACGACGGCCGCAAGTTCAACATCACGGTCAACGCGATCATGCCGTCGGCGTACTCGCGGCTGACGGCGAAAAGCCCCGAGTTCGCTCCGGTCATGCTGGCCGGTTTCCCGCCGGAACGGATCGCGCCGTTCGTGCTGGCGCTGTTGACCCGCGAATGTCCGTGCACAGCCGAGACGTTCGTCGTCGGAGGTGGTCGAGCGGCACGTGTCGTGCTCGCCACCGTTCCGGGCATCACCGAGATCACCGACATCGACGATGTCCTGGCCCGCTTCGATCAGGTGATGGACACCGACGATCTGTTCATCCCGGCCGAAGCCGTGTCGCAGGTGATGTACGAATGTCGACAGATCGGACTCGACGTCGGCGCGCTGATGGGCTCGGGCGACTGACGGTCGTCAGCGTCGCGGCGAGCTTGTCGCCATGCTGCGTCGAGACTCGGCGACGCACGCTTTGCGACAACGCACGCTCTGGATCAACTGCTGCGGAGAGTGCGTTTGTGATTTCGAAGTGATACTCTTGCGGAGCTGTTCAACGGAACAGATCACACGTGAGTGGCTCGGCGACCAAAATTGGCGCTGCACTCATGAGCTCCTTGCGTGTGCCTCCCTTAAGGGACCGTCACGTTCAAGGAGTTACAACATGTCCACACTTTTCGCCGATCTCGGCTTGCCCGCGCGCCTCGTCGAGGCCCTCGCAGCCGATGGAATGACCGAGGCCTTTCCGGTCCAAGCCATCACCCTCCCCGATGCCCTTGCCGGCAAGGACCTGTGCGGGCGTGCCCCAACAGGTTCCGGCAAGACACTCGGGTTCGGGATTCCGATGATGGTTCGGATCAGCCAAGCTGAGCCCACCAAGCCGACGGGACTCGTGCTGGTACCAACCCGCGAGCTCGCCGAGCAGGTGCAGCGTGCCTTCGTGCCACTGGGTCGCGCCCAGTGGCGCTTCATTCAGGCGATCTACGGTGGCGCCTCGTTCGGCCCTCAGATCCACTCCCTGCGCAAAGGCGCTTCGGTCGTCGTCGCGACACCGGGCCGCCTGATCGACATCATCGAAAAGGGGTACTGCGATCTGAGCGCCGTCGAGGTCTGTGTGATCGACGAGGCCGACCGGATGGCCGACCTCGGCTTCATGCCGGATGTCCGCAAAATCCTCGACATGACCCCGAAGACCCGCCAGACGATGTTGTGGTCCGCCACCCTCGACGGCGACGTCAACGAGATCATCCGCGACTACATGAACGACCCAGTCCGGCACGACCTGATGGACGACGTCGAAGAAGCGCCGGTCGACCACAAGTTCGTCGTCACCCGTCCGACAGATCGTCTCGATTCGGCCGTCGCCCTGATCGAGGAGTACGGCCCGACCATTGTTTTCGTCAAAACCCGCTTTGGTGTCGACGATGTTTCCGAAGATCTCAACCGCGCAGGCGTCAAGGCCGGAGCGTTGCACGGCGCACGCAGTCAGGCTGTGCGCCAGCGTGTGCTCGAAGACTTCAAGCGCGGCAAGTTGCAGGCCCTCGTGGCGACCGACGTCGCAGCCCGCGGAATCCACGTCGACAACGTCAGCCTCGTCCTGCACTACGACATGCCGGACAACGACAAGGACTACACCCACCGTTCGGGGCGTACCGGCCGCGCCGGACAGGCCGGCGTCGTCATTGCCTTCGTGCCGCCGAGCCGTCAGCGCCTGGCCGAGAAGATGAGCGATGCTGTCGGCAACGAAGTCACCTGGGAGCGTGGCGAGAAGCCCGTCGAGCGGGTGCCCGCGAGCGAGCGCGAAACCGGTAATCGCGATCGCGGCGACCGCGAGCGATCGGGCCGCAGCGACGATCGCGGCGGCTACCGCGGCAACAACGACCGCCCCAGCCACAGCGACCGCTCCACCTATGGCGAGCGTTCGAACCGCAACTTCGCCGACCGCTCGAACTACAACGACCGCGCCGATCGTCCAGCCGCCCGCGCTGATCGCCCCAGCTACGCCGACCGCTCGAATCGCACCAGCGATCGCCCGAGCACCAGCCGCCCGAGCTACGGCGATCGACCCAGCTACAGCGACCGCAACAGCTCGAGCGACCGACCCAGCTCCAGCGACCGCACCACCTCGAGCGACCGACCCAGCTCGAGCGACCGACCCAGCTACAGCGACCGAACCAGCTCCAGCGACCGCAACACATCGAGCGGATCCCGCGGCAACGACTCGCGCAGCGATGCTCCGCGAGGCGATCGTCCCGGCTACTCCACCGATCGTGGCCACAACAACTGGACGCCGCGCCCTCCTCGCGCCGACGCACCGGTGCGCGATGGCAACGACTGGACCCCGCGCCCTCGTCGTGACGACGACCGCGGCACTTCCGGCGGCCGCTTCGGCCGTGACGACCGCTCGTCCTCAGGCAGTCGGCCCGGAACGGGACCTCGCCCGTCCGCTGATCGCCCCGGGTACCAAGGTTCCAACCCCCGCCCAGAACGCGCCCCGTTCAATCGCGACGCACCCCGCGGCGACCGCCCTTCGTACGGCGACCGTCCCGGCTACGGTGCTCGATCCTCCTCTGGCGACCGTCCCGGCTCGGGCGACCGCCCTTCGTACGGCGACCGTCCCGGCTACGGTGCTCGACCCGGTGCGGGCGCCCGTCCCTCCGCGGACCGGCCGGGGTACCAGGGTTCCAACCCGCGCCCAGAGCGCGCCCCGTTCAACCGCGACGCACCACGCAGCGACCGCCCCAGCTACGGTGACCGTCCTTCCTACGGCGCCAAGCCGGAGGGAGACAAGCCATGGCAGAAACGCGACGCCAGCTCCACCGGCGGGGACAAGCCATGGCAGAAACGCGACGCCAGCTCCACCGGCCGGGACAAGCCATGGCACAAGCGCGACGCCAGCTCCACCGGCGGCTACAAGGCCCCGGGAAGCAAGCCCTCGTTCGGCTCGGCCCGCCCATACGGTGCCGGCGCCAAGCCAGGAGCGGAAGTCGGGAAGTCATCAGGCTTCACGCCTGGCGCAGCGCGCCCAGGTGGCATCAAGGGTGGATTCCGCGCAGCTCCCGGCGGCCGCCCGCGCCGAGATCAGGGCTGACCGGCGGACCTGACCAGCGGACCTCATCGTGACCGCGCCGAAGCTCCGTCCGATCTCGCCCGAGCGCTACTACAGGGCGATCCGGCGCACGATCCTGGGGATCGGCCGTTCCGGTGACCCGGCTCCAGAACCGACAACTGCGCGCAACGCGTACGCAGACCTCTACGAAAAGCACGCGGCTGCGTTGCCGCCGGACTCGTCCATCGGCGACGGTGACTTCGACCTGATCGGTCAGCGCGAGCTGGCGATCCTGACCGACGCTGGGCTGACACCGACATCGATGTTGCTCGATTTCGGTTGCGGCACCGGCCGATTGGCCGTACACGCGGTGCCGTTCCTCAGCGGCGGCCGGTACATCGGCACCGACATCGCACCGACGATGTTGGTGCACGCCGCATCCATTCTCGAAGCGCGTCTCGGTGCGATGCCGCACAACGCCACGTTCGAGGTTCAACTCGACGAGACGTTTCCACCTGGCACGGCGCCCGACATGATCTGTGCCTACTCGGTGTTCACGCACATGGAGCACGAGGACATCTTCCGCTACCTGCGTTCGGCGCTGACGATCAGCACGGCGCAGACGACGTTCGTTGCCTCGTGCCTCCAGCTCGATCTGCCCGAGGCACAGAACGTGTTCTCGGTGTCAGCGTCCAAGTCGCTCGACCAACGGTGGCGCGAGGTTCGCAACGTCGTCACATCACCGGATCTGTTCACCGAGGTCGCTCGCCTCGCTGGCTGGGCCGTGACGGCCTGGTATCCGGGGAGCGGCCCCGCCGGCACGATGCCCGACGGCGAACGGGTCGGCATCGGTCAGAGCGTCGTCGTGCTCAACCCCATCCGCTAGATCGTCGGAGGCTTTGCGCCGCCGGAGGCTTTGCGCCGCACCCGGGCGCGCAGCAAAACCTCCGCTGGCGGACAACCGGGCTCACGTGCGAGCGCGTCGTTTGCCTTCGTGCATCGCGGCCACGCGGCCGAGGGGGATCTCGTGTCCCTCGGCAACGAGATCGGGCGGGATCATCTGAGGAGCGGGCAATTCATCTGACCAAGGATTGCGATCGCCGAGCCGTTCGATCGCGTTGTGGACGGTGAAGTCACCGGGACTGACCGAGTCGAGATCGGTCCAGCCGACAGGAAACGAAACCGGCACTCCCGGCCGAGCGCGCGGGCTGTAGGCAGCTGCGACGGTTCCGCCGGCCGTGCGGGTTGCGTCGACGAACACCTTGCCGCCGCGATCGGCTTTGACGAATGCCGTCGTGGCCGCGCCGGGGTCGAGGAGCTCGGCGCGTCGGGCAATTGCGCGAGTCGCAGCCGAAGCGTCGTTGGCCGACACGCTCGGATCGATGGGCACGAACACGTGCACACCCTTCGCACCGCTCGTCTTCACTGCACCGATCAGGCCGATATCGGCCAGCGCCCGACGGACGAGATGAGCAGCGTGAACAGCCTGCGCGAATGCGTCGCCGGTCGGAGGATCGAGATCGAGGACGAGATGCGTCGGATGATCGAGGCTGCCAGCGCGGGCCAACGTCGGGTGGTATTCGACGGCGCGTTGGTTGGCGAACCACAGCAGGGTTCGGCGGTCGTTGCACAACGCGTACGAGACGGTTCGCTTCGATGCTTCGGCCCACAGCGGCAGGGTCACGATCCATTCCGGGGCGTACTTCGGAACGTTCTTCTGCATGAACGGGGGTTGATCGCCGGTCACCCTGATCACCGACAGCGGTCTGCCCGTCAACTCGGGCAGGATCCGGTCGCTGACCGCGTCGAGGTAGTCGACCAGATCGCGCTTCGTCGCACCAGCGCCCTCGAACAGGGGCTGATCGAGATTGGTCAGGGCGACGCCATCGCGGAATTCCTCACTGTGCGTCTTCGCCATGCACTGCAGACTGTCTGCTCGGCGCCTTCGTTGCAAGGGGTCAGCGGGCGACCAAACCCTGTTGACCGGCCCAGTCGCGCAGATCGCGACGGTTGATCGCAGCTGCGATCAGATCGGGAAATGCATTCGGGGTACAAGCGAAGGACGGAACTCCGAGGTCGGCGAGTGCGCTGGCTGCGGCGTGATCGAACGACGGGGCGCCGTCGTCACTGAGCGCCAGCAGGGCCACGCAGGTGACCCCACGACGTGCCATCGACGCGATCCGGGCTACGAAATCGCCTCCGGAGGTGCCTTCGTAGAGATCGCTGATCAGGATCAGCACGGTGTCGGTCGGACGGCTGACCAGCGATTCGCAGTACGCCATTGCCTGATTGATGTCGGTCCCTCCGCCGAGCTGGATTCCGAAAAGGACGTCGACCGGATCCTGGATGTGTTCGGTCAGGTCTGCCACGGCCGTATCGAAGGCAACCAGGTGTGTCTGTAGCGATCGCATCGACGCGAGTGCAGCCCCGAAGACGCTGGCATAGACGACACTGTCGCTCATCGAAGCGCTCTGGTCGATCGCGATGATGACGTCTCGGCGCATCGCGCTGGCCCGACGCGAGTAGCCGACCAGGCGGTTCGGGATGACCGTCTTCAGGTCGGGCTGGTAGTGGGCCAGGTTGGCGTGGATCGTGCGGTCCCAATCGATGTCGCCCGGCAGTGGCCGACGGGTTCGTGACGATCGTGCCAGTGCCCCGCGCACCGCTTGCATCGTGGGCTCGGCAAGACGCTGCTGCAGCGCGTCGACCACTCTGCCGACCACCATCCTCGCTGTCGCCCGAGTTGTCTCCGGCAGGAGATGTTGCAGCGCGAGAAGTGTCGCGACCAGATGGACATCAGGTTCGATGGCCGCCAACATTTCCGGCTCCAGCAGCATCCGTTGCAGATTCAGGCGGTCGATTGCATCGCGCTGCATCACCTGCACGACACCACTCGGAAAGTAGGTGCGGATGTCACCGAGCCAACGGGCGATGTTCGGCGCAGAACTCCCGAGCCCACCGGACCGCTTCGCGCTGCGACCCCGCTGACCGCTCGTCGGGGGCGCGTCGTAGAGCGCGCTCAGACATGCGTCCATCTGCTTGTCACGGCCCTCGAGATCGATGCCGGTACCTTCAGGATTGTCCGGGTCGCCGGCACCGAGAACCATCCGCCATCGCCGGAGGCGCTCACCTTCGTGAACACGCGCCGGCCGAACATGGAGCCCGGACCAGTCATCGGCCACGCTATCGACCGGGCCATCGGCCACACCATCGACCACATCATCGGCCACACCATCGACCACACCATCGACCGGGCCATCGGCCACACCATCGACCACACCATCGGCCACACCATCGACCACACCATCGACCACACCATCGACCACACCATCGGCCGGGCCATCGACCACTTCATCGGCCACGTCATGGATCTGGTGGTGGATCTCGTGGTTGACCTGCGAATCGCTCATCGTCCGGCACCGAGCAGTTCGGCGATTGTGTGCAGTCCGGCGGCGACGCGCGCCGCGTCCAAGTTCTGTGCCCAGCCGGTGTCGGTCTGTGCCGAGCCGCGCCTGACCCGTTCGCCGATCTGGCGGCGCTCGGCAACCTCGAACGTCCCGAAGGTGCGACGCAGCAGCGGCAGTACATCGACGAACGAATCGACGTCGAGCGTGGTCAACCAGTTGTCGATCAATCCGAGCAGCTCGACGTCGTGGACGAGGACCGTGCCCGATCCACCGAGGAAACCCTCGACGAACGCAGCTCCGTCGCCGGGCGGGGTGCCAGGCGACAGGGCGCGCGACACTCGGCGCTCGACGGCGTCAGCGGACATCGCTGCACCATCTGCGAGCAGACGCGTCGCCCGACCTTGCAGTGAAGCGTGGACGCGATCACGCTCGACCAATTCGCCGAGTGCGATGCGGAACAAGCCAGTCAGATCGTCGTCGCCGAGGAGCGACAGGGCGGAACGGGTGTCGTTGATGTGCGCAGCCAACAGGTCGGCTGCGTCGCCGTCGACACCGCTGCACGCCGGGACCAGCCCGGCCGCGATACGCACGACCATGCCCCGGATCACACCGACGAGCGCCTGCGCATCTGTGCCGCGGACGTCACCGTAACGAACGGTTCGCACCAGAGCCGGAAGGGCTTGCATCAGGTCAGCGACGTCGACGTCCAGCGCAGCATGGTCGGCCACGAGTTGGACGATCCCTGGCAGCGGCGAGGTCAGATCGGCAAGCAGACACTGCTCGATCGCATCGGTGAGCTCGGCCAATGAACGAGCTCCGATCGACCGCTGTACGACGGCCGCTTCCGCAGCGGCGGAGACCGTGGTCCCGAGCGCAGATGCCTCGATCAGGCGCACTTCGAGTTCTGGTTCCCAGATCAGGTCCCATGTCTCGCGGAACGTGCCCGCCGAACGACGGCCCACCACCTCGTGACCCCACGTGACACGCAGCATGGTCAACCGATGCAACAACCGTGAGCGGTTCAGGTCGAGAGTCTTGCGCAGGTCGAGTTCGAGCGACTTCGTCGTCGCTTCGGGTTTCAGGCGGCAACGTTTCTGTTCGACAACGAGATTCCTGGCCAGCGGCACCATCGGCGTGTGATCCGGAACCCGTCCGATCAACGTGCCGATCACGAGTTCGTTACTGAGCAGCAACATTGGTGTGTCGGTACCGTCGCCGAGGACTGCCCGGGCGGCATCGTTGGTCTCGACCAGACCGGGCAACGGTCGTCCGCGGAGCGTGGCCAGCGACGTCGCCAAGCGCGTTGCTTCGACCACGTCTGCCGCCGATGCGGCGTAGTCGTGGATGCGCAGGATCACCGCCGCCTCCGTGAACCAGCGCGCGATCGTGTCCGGGCCGGGGTGAGTGAACAGGTGGTGATACCAGCCGGGCGATGTCACCCCTGCGCCGTAGCCAGAGGCGGTCGCGAGGCGCCGATGGGTCCACGGCACCCACGTGATCGCGACCTTGGTTTTCGCCATTCCGCGCAGCAGGGCTGCGTCGGAACGGGCCTGCTTCGCGTCGGATGCTGTGGCCAAGGCGGGCACGTGCCACGCTCCGCAGATCACCACGATGTTCGCGTACCCGTCCTTGACGGCGGTGCGGATGCCGGTACGCATCTGCGCTTCGCGCCGCCGCTCGGTGGGATCTGCTGGCACGAAGTCCGGCTCGTACGCCGAACGGAGCGTCGCCATCGCCTCGGCGATCGCCGCGAACGGCCCGTCCCTCTCATCGGCCCTCTCGCCGCCTCTCGCTTCGAACCTGTGCTCGACGACGTCTTCCCACCAGCGCTCGGCATCGTCGTAGCCGGCGGCGTGGGCCAACGCGGCGAGTGGGTCGGCAGGTCGCAGTGGGGCCCATTCGTCGAGCGTCGACTGCTCCGGCTCGCGACCCGCAAGGCGGCTCGCCAAGGTGTTGGCCAGCGCCAGGTCGACGTGGCGGACAGGGATCCCGGCGTCGGCCGCCCACTGCAGCGCGACCCACTCCGGGCTGAACGACGCATACGGGTGGAACACCGCCGTGTCCAGGTGATCGACCGCATACCCGAGCATGGTCACCGGCGGCCGCATCTGTGGATGGATGGCGAGGTGAGCGATTCCGTCGGCCTCGCGAGGACCCTCGATCAGCACGATGTCCGGCGGATCGTGTTGCAGCGCTCGGACCACAGCGCGAGCCGAACCCGGGCCGTGATGGCGGATGCCGTACAGACGAACCGTCACCGACGACCTATCTGATCGAGAGCGAGTCGAGGTATTCACGCCACACGACAGCGTCGTGCACAGGATCTTTGACCACCGTCGACTCGATGCCGACGAGCAAGTCGTCGAACCGCAACGTGCCGTCGCCGAGGTGAGCGGCAAGAGCGATTCCCTGAACCGTCACGGAGATCGCCTCGGCCGTGCTCATCGTGCCCGATGGACTCTTGAACTTGATCCTGCCGTCCTCGCTCTGGCCCATCCGTAGCTCGCGGAAGACCGCGACCACACGGCGGATCTCGTCGGCCGCCACCGTGACCTCCGGCAACGACAGCGCTCCTGCCAGTGCAGCCACCCGCTGCGTGACGATGCGTACTTCCTCGTCCACCGAGGACGGCGATGGGAGGATGACGGTGTTGAAGCGACGACGCAGCGCGCTGGACAGTTCGTTGACCCCGCGGTCGCGCGTGTTCGCAGTCGCGATCAGGTTGAATCCGGGTTTGGCCTGCATCTCACTGCCGAGTTCTGGAACGGGAAGGACCTTCTCGCTGAGCACCGTGATCAGCGCGTCCTGCACATCGCTCGGCATGCGCGTCAGTTCCTCGACACGGACGATCGATCCCTGATCCATGGCCCGGTACACGGGTGACGGCACGAGTGCAGCGGCGCTGGGTCCCTCGGCCAGGAGGCGGGCATAGTTCCAGCCGTACCGAACGGCCTCTTCGGCCGTGCCTGCCGTGCCCTGCACGAGCAGCGCCGAATTGCCGCTGATCGCAGCCGAGAGATGTTCGCTGACCCACGTCTTGGCAGTGCCCGGCAGGCCGAGAAGCAGCAGTGCGCGGTCCGTCGCCAGCGTCGCGACCGACACCTCGATCAGGCGTCTGGGACCGATGTACTTCGGCGTGATGACCGTTCCATCGGCCAGCGTGCCGCCCATCAGATATGTGACGACAGACCAGGGCGACAGCTTCCAGCGTGGCGGCCGCTGGCGGGTGTCATTGGCGATCAGCGACGTCAATTCGGACGCGAACTCGACCTCGGCGTGCGGACGGAGAACGTCGCCGGCGTCGATGGTTGCGGCCTTGTCTGTCACTCCTGGCAACCTACACGGAGGGTGTCGCAGCCACCGAGAGAGTCACAACGGTGGACAGAACCGTCTGCTCCACCGCTACGGGACCGACCTTTTCGCCGAATGATCTTCGGTCGCCGACGGCATCGTCGCGATCATCTCGCTCCGCAACTGGGCGACACCGAGCAGATCGACCCTGGTCCGTTCGGTCACCACGTGGAACGGCGCCCGGTTCAATTCGAGGATCAGCGCTGGCAGCCACGTCGGTTCGAGCCCTGCAACAGCGAGGCGGATCTGGCCCGCAGCCGCCCACGATGCCGTCCGGTCGACGAACGTACCGACGATTGCCGATACGACGGCGCCGCTGTCGATGGGTGGAGCGGGCGGCAGGAACGGATCTGCGCCGGACGCCAACGGCGTCGGGCGGACCTTGATCCGCAACTCGGGCATCGCGTCGGCCAACCACGCTGCCCGCGGTCCGGCAACAGCACGGACGGCTGCATCGAACGCGGGGTTGCGCCGGCCACGAAGCAGCAGCGCCGGGAGCAGATGCAAGGGCAACTGGAAATCACCCTTCCTGCACAGCGCAAACCACTCCGGCAACAGAATGTCGTGCTGGCCGCGCAGCATGCGGTCCAGTTGCGCAGCCGCAACGGTAGGACACATGGCGCGTTCGTCGAAGGGAGCCGGCTCGATCGGGAGAGGAGGATCAGCCGGCCGCATGCCCGATCGACGCGCCGTCGCAACGGCCGCAGCGCGGTTCAACAGTTCGACTGCTGCATCGTCGGTCGCGACCGACGA
>JAYTRT010000692.1:0-3180 GCA_043746045.1 Actinomycetota bacterium
GGGTTCGTCGTCCGCGCGATCGCCGGGGCGACGGCGACGAACGTCCCGATGAGCTCGTGGTTCGTGCTGTGTACGAGCTTCGGCTCGCTGTTCATCGTCACCGGCAAGCGGTATGCAGAGTTGCGCGAGCTCGGCGACGGACCGACCACCGCACGGGCCACCCTCGAGGATTACTCGCTCGGGTTCCTGCGCATCGTGCTGTCGGTGAGCTGTTGCGCGACGCTGGTCGCGTATTGCGTCTGGGCGTTCGAGGGCAAGCTCGTCCGCGCGGTCGGAGGTGCCAAGAACCTGATCGCGTCGTCGACCGGAACGTCGACGTTGGGTCTCAGCGGCGTCGCCGGTCATTCGCACGCGTTGATCTTCTACCAGCTGTCCATCGTGCCGATGCTGACCGCGTTGTTGCGATATCTGCTCATTCTCGAACAGGGCCACGGCGCTGCGCCCGAAGAGATCTTCGCCGCCGACCGGACGCTCCAGATCCTCGGTGTGGTGTGGGTCGTCGTTTTCGCTACAGGGGTATATGTCTCATGACTCAACAGTTCGAAGATGTTCTGAAAGTTGTCGAACGCGTCGATGGATGGATGTCGCCGGATCAGGCGCAAGCGCTGTACTCCGCTTCGGCCGCCTGCCACGCGGGGGACCAGATCGTGGAAATCGGAAGTTTCCGCGGGCGAAGCACCATCGTTCTCGCCTGCGCAGCGGTGGATGGCGTGTCGATCATCGCGATCGATCCGCACGCAGGCAACGACCGCGGCCCACAGGAGATCGACGGTTACGTCGACGAAGCGGCCCACGATCACGACGTGTTCAACGAGAACTTGGCCAATGCGGGGGTGGCCGGCCGCGTTCGTCACATCCGGGCGATGAGCGACGCAGCCCACACGGACGTCGTCGGCGACATCGCCGTGCTGTACATCGACGGTGCCCATCGATTCGGGCCGGCGCGCCAGGACATCCACGAATGGGGCGAACGTGTTCGCAAGGGTGGGACCCTGTTGATCCACGATTCGTTCTCGTCGATCGGTGTCACGCTCGCGATCGTGCGCGAACTGATGTTCGGCAGGCGGTTCCGATATGTCGGACGGGCACGTTCGATGACGATCTACCACGCCGACCTCGATGGCAGTCTGCGCAGCCGGATCATCAACGCGCTGCATCAAATGGCGCAACTTCCGTGGTTCGCCAAGAACATCGGGTTGAAGGTGCTGTTGACGATCAAGTTCGGCAAGCTGCTGAAGTTGCTCGGTCGTGCGGAGCCAGAGTGGCCGTACTGATGTCATCGCAGTACACGACCTTGACCGGGTGGGGTCGCACCGCGCCGAGCGGTGCATCCGTCGTGCCCGTGACGGCCGAGACGGTGGCCGAGACAGTGGCCGCGGCCCGTCGCCGATCGGACCGCGGAGTTCTCGCGCGTGGGCTCGGTCGTTCGTACGGTGATGCCGCCCAGAACGGCGGCGGGGTCGTCCTGCGCTTGGCGGGTTCGGCGCACAGCGTTGTCTTCGACGACCTTGGCGACACGATCACCGTGGGTGCCGGTGTGACGATCGATGATCTGCTGCGTGTGATCGTGCCCCGCGGCTATTTCGTCCCGGTCACCGCTGGCACACGCTTCATCACGATCGGGGGTGCAATTGCGAGCGACATCCACGGCAAGAACCATCACGTCGACGGCTCCTTCGGCAGTCACGTCCGACAGATGAAGCTGCTCCTCGCCGATGGCAGCGTCGTGACCATCAGCCCGACTGCGCGCCCCGAACTGTTCTGGGCCACCGTCGGCGGCATGGGGCTGACCGGTGTCCTGTTGGAAGCGACGATCCACGTTTGGCCGATCGAGACCAGTCGTTGCATCGTCGACACCGTCCGGGCCGACGATCTCGAACAGGTCATGACCTTGATGGACGAGGGCGACGACCGCTACCGATATGCGGTTGCGTGGATCGACCTGATGGCCAAAGGTCGGCATCTCGGGCGAAGCATCCTCTCGCGCGGGGATCACGCCCGAGTCGCTGACCTTCGCGCCGACGAGCGCGTCGACCCCCTCGTCTACGATGCCGGCATCATCGTCAGCGTCCCGCCGATCATCCCGATGAGCGCGATGAACCGGACGACGATCAAGGTCTTCAACGAGATGTGGTTCCGGAAGGCACCGAAGTTGCGGTCCAACGAGATCCAGACCATACCTGCGTACTTTCACCCGCTCGACATGATCGGCGCGTGGAACCTGATGTACGGACCGCATGGTTTCGTCCAGTATCAGATCCTCGTACCCTTCGGTCAGGAACACGCATTGCGTGAGGTGATCGAACGGCTCGCTGCGTCGGGTGCGGCCAGCTTTGTCACCGTGCTCAAACGGTTCGGTGCGGGGAATGCTGCGCCTCTCAGCTTCCCGGCGCCCGGATGGACGCTGACGCTCGACATTCCGGCCGGGACGAAGGGGCTCAGCGCGATGCTCCACGAACTGGACAGGGTCGTTCTCGATGCCGGCGGCCGTCACTACATGGCCAAGGATTCCCACACCACACCCGAAGCGATCAGGCAGGGCTACCCCCGTCTCGCTGAATGGCAGGCGGTCCGCGACAGCGTCGATCCGGACGGGGTGTGGCAGAGCGATCTCGGCCGGCGCCTCGGTCTGATCGACTGACCCCCGGTTTCCATCACCCGTTGTCCGACGCCCCCTATTCCACGGAGCCAATCATGCAGAATTCGTTCGGCGAACCACAGACCATTGTCCTGCTCGGCGGGACCAGCGAGATCGGTTTGGCCATTGTTCGAGCGCTGGCCAGTCCGACGTTGCGCACGGTCGTCCTGGCCTGCCGGAACCCGGACGATGCTGCTGCATCGGTGGCCGAGTTGGGCATCGACGGAGTGAACGCCAGCGCGGTCGCGTTCGACGCTGTCGACACTGCGCATCATTCGACCTTGATCAACGACCTTGCCGCCGAGATCGGCGACATCGATGTCGTCATCATGGCGTTCGGCGTCCTCGGCGAGCAGAGCGACTATGACGCCGATCCTGCTGCAGCGGCGGCCGCCGTGACGGTCAACTACACGGGTTCGGTCAGCGTTGGTCTCGCCGTTGCGGCTCGCCTGCGCCGGCAGGGCCACGGTTGCCTGGTGGTGTTGTCGAGCGTCGCCGGCGAACGGGTGCGCGCATCGAACTTCGTCTACGGCTCGTCGAAG
>JAYTRT010000693.1:0-3174 GCA_043746045.1 Actinomycetota bacterium
ATGAGCTGATGGATGCTCTCGGGCCGATCGCCACACTGCTCCTCGCCGCCCAAGACTTCTAGGTCATGTCGCCGGCAATTTGTGAGCGGCGTGCTGACAGCGTGGGCGTGAAGCATCACCGGCCGTTCAGATGCCCTCGATGACACTGTCGAGACGGCCCGTGCGAGCGACAGCGGCGTACCACAACGCGCTCTCCTTGGGGATCCGCTCGAGCGTCTGCGGGCAGATCTCGACGATGCCGAAGCGATATCGATATCCGTGAGCCCACTCGAAGTTGTCGAACAGCGACCAGGCGAAGTAGCCCTTGACCGGCACACCGTCGGCGATGACGGAAGCAAGCTGAGCGAGATGCTCACGGATGTATTCGATGCGGTCCAGGTCGGCGATGCGACCGTCGCGGCGAACGGTGTCGGACATGGCTGCGCCGTTTTCGGTGATGAAATAGGCGGGGATCTCGAATCGTTCGTGCAGCGTTCGCAGCAACCATCCCAACGACTCCGGGTGTACCTCCCATCCCATTGCCGTCGCCCGTCGGCGCCGCGCCCGGCCTTCACCCTCGACCGCTCCGATCAATTGACGGGTGTAGTAGTTGACCCCGAGGAAGTCGATCGGCTGTGCGATCAGGTCGAGGTCGCCATCGCGCACCTCGCGCTGGTCCCAGCCGAGACGATCGGCGGTGCGTTGCGGATATCCGTGGCCGCTGATCGGATTGATGTACCACCAGTTCTCGAGATCGTCGATGATCTGGAAGCGGTCGAGCGCAGCCGGCGCCTCGCTGGTGCGGAGCGCAGGCGTGAAGTTGAGCGTGATACCTGCCGCAGCGTTCGGCGCGATCGCGCGGATGCGCTCCAAGGCCAAGCCGTGCGCCAGCAGCACATGATGGCTGGCCGCCAAGCCCTCGGCCAATGAGCAGCGACCCGGTGCGTGTTCACCGGTGAGGTAGCCGTGGTTGGCGACGACGAATGGCTCGTTGACCGTCGTCCATGTGCCGATCCGATCAGCGAGACGCGAGACCACGACCTCGACGTAGTCGGCGAACGCCTCCGGTACGAGACGCGACGGCCAACCGCCGCGGTCTTCCAGGGATTGGGGAAGATCCCAGTGGTACAGGGTCGGGAACGGCTCGATGCCCGCCTCGAGGAGGCCGTCGACGAGGCGGTCGTAGAAGTCGAGACCGGATCGGTTCACCGCTCCGGTCCCTTCGGGCATCACTCGTGGCCAGGCGATCGAGAACCGGTACCCGCCCATCGAGAGCGAGCGCATCAGGCTGATGTCGTCGCGCCAACGGTTGTAGTGGTCACACGCCACCGCGCCCGTGGTTTCATCGGCGATGTTGCCCTCCACACTCGAGAAACGATCCCAGATGCTCTCGCCGCGACCGTCTTGTCCGACGGCCCCTTCGATCTGATAAGCCGATGTCGCAGTGCCCCAGATGAATGTCGGCGGGAACAGCGGGCGATCACCAGACCCTGTGGCGTCGGCGAGCAGACCCGCCCCTGGTGGTGCCGTTGTTGCGAATTCCATCGAGGTGAGCCTTCTTTTGGAAGCAGGGAGGTTACAGTTTCCACGAAACAGGTCGTGGCACGGTTGCGAGAGTACCGCGCAGAAACGTGAGGAACATCCGGTGGCCACCATCGAGGACGTTGCAGCGCACGCCAAAGTCGGCATCGGCACCGTCTCGCGGGTGCTCAACGACAGCCCACAGGTGCGCGCCGCCACCCGTGCGAAGGTGCTCCAGGCGATCCACGAACTGAGCTATGTACCGTCGCGACCTGCGAAGACGTCTCGAAAGCGATCACACCAGTCAATCGCTGTTCTCGTTCCGTTCTTCGATCAACCAGCTGCGTACCAGCGCCTGAGAGGTATCGTCGGACAGCTCCAACCGCATGGGTTCGAGATCGTTCTGATGAACGTGGAATCGACCCGACAGGCCCGCGATCATCTCATGGAACTTCCACACCGTCGCGACATCGACGGGCTGATCATCATCTCCCTGCCGCTCACCGACGAGAACGGCAGCCGACTGGCCGCGGCGCGATTCCCGACGGTTCTGGTCGATACACAGCACCCTGCTCTGGCCAGCATCGTCATCGACGACTACGCCGGCGGCCGGATGGCAACCAGCCACCTACTCGACCTCGGTCACGAGCGCATCGCGTTCATCGGCGAACCGCGGCACAATCCGTTCGGGTTCCACTCCAGCGGGCACCGCGAGAACGGCTATCGCCAGGCCATGGACGCGGCCGGCTTGGACGTACCGCCGCGATATCTCAAGTTCGGCCCTCATCACAGCCGATCGGCGAGGTCGTTGGCGATCGAGCTGCTGGCGCTGGCTGATCCACCGACTGCCATCGTCGCCGCGAGCGACGTCCAAGCGCTCGGGGTCCTCGAAGCTGCGTCGGCGACCGGCCGAACGGTACCCGAGGACATCTCTCTCATTGGCTACGACGACATCGAGTTCTCGTCGTACGTCGGCCTGACCACGATCCGTCAGCCGTTGTTCCAGTCCGGCGTCCGCGGCGCCGAGGTGCTGATCGGTGCGCTCGCCACCGAAGGTTCGCGCCCACTGACTGAACAATTGTCGATCGAACTCATCGTCAGGACCACCACGGCCCCGATCTCATCGACGCGAACAGCGCAGGAGCAAGACGATCGATCGATGATGCCAGCGCGAGGAAAGGTCGAGCCGTGACACCCGACGGATCGTCTAGTTGTGACGCATGTGCGGCCCACCTTCGCCGCCGCGGATCGCGAGAGTTGTCGCGAGATCGAAGAAGTGGAGCCGATCGGTCGCCACACCGAGCACGACGTTGTCGCCGATGATGACGCGTGAACGCGGATCGAGGCGGGCGACGAACAGCGAACCCTCGCCCTCGGCAAGATCGTCGACGTCGGCGGGCCGCACCGACGGTGCATCGACGCGCATGTGCACGACGATCTCTGAGCCGAGGCCCTCACGCAGTTCGACCACCCCCGAGATCGTGCTCGTGTCGTCTCCACCGAGGGCCAGGTCGTGCATCGTCTCCGGACGGATGCCCACGCCGACACGTTTGCCGTCGTAGTCGCGTAACCGAGGCGCAGCAGCCAGGACGCCGGCCGGCACGTTCAGATGCTGTGAGCCGAACTGAACACTGCCGGTCTCCCCCGTCAGGAGAAGGGTGCCTTCGAGAAGGT
>JAYTRT010000694.1:0-3171 GCA_043746045.1 Actinomycetota bacterium
GCGTGGCGGGTTCGATGATCACCATCGGCAGCACCACCGGCCATGGCGGACAACCCACGCTGTTTCCCTACGCGGTCTCCAAAGGTGCGCTGGCGACGATGACCCGCAACCTGGCCTACTCACTGATGCGCGAACACATCCGCGTCAACCAGGTCAGTCTGGGCTGGATGGACACGCCGGCCGAAGACCGGATGCAACGTCAGTACCATGGCGCGCCGGACGAATGGCTGACAGCCGCAGAAGCGACGCAACCCTACGGTCGGCTGCTGAAGCCGCTCGAGGTTGCACGCATCTTCTGCTTCCTGCTCAGCGAAGAATCCGGCGTGATGAGTGGTGCGATCATCGATTTCGCCCAGAGCGTGCTTGGTGCCGGCGAACCGTCCGTCCCACCGGTCGCCCCGTTCCCCACCTTCGATCGCTAAGCGTTTCGCTAAGCGTGGCTCACAGACTCATCGACTCCGCCGTCCCTGCCACCCGCTCCAGCGCGGGCCGTGATCTGTTGCGACATGCGCAGCGACGTCCAAGGAGATCACTACTGTGTCGTCGCGCTACTTCAACTTCGCTATCAAGCGAGCGCCGTACGGGATCAGTCCAGCGCTCGCGCCGAGAACGTCCCTGAGCGTGGAACGGCAGATCGGATCCACCAAGCACGGTTCTTCGATGAAGAAGCAGATCGTCACGACATCACACGCGCCGAGTCCGTCGCTGTAAACCAAGGCGTGAGGATCGGTTCGTCGCTTTTCGCATCAGGCATGACTGGCATCAATGTTGCCACCGGGCAGCTGGCACGCCTCACGATCCAGGAGCAGACTCGACAGGCGTTGCGGAACTGCTCGCTATCGTCGAGGCGGGAGGCGGAATCCAGGAAGACGTCGTGCAGGTGGCCCTGTTGCGTTGTTGGCTCGCGTGTCGCGTCTTGACCGGATCCAATGCCACTCGTTCAGATCATTGACGCGAGTTCGTCGAAGGCAGCGGCGCAGCGAAGATGACGATTCCAGGCGTACGACGATCCTGCACAGAAGGTCGCCGTGACCCGTGACACGCCGAGTTCGTGCTGGTCGCGGCGGACGTTCTGGATGAACGCGTGACCTTCGATGGTCACTGTCGCAGTGCGGTCGGTCTTCAGTCCGCGCATCGGCCGCAGCCTCGCTTTCAATCGCCCGTGATCGCACTCAACCCGATTGTTCGAAGATATTTGAGCGCGTTGTGCAACGCCGACGGCAGCAACTTCTCAATCACGTTCGCCAACGCCGCGGACCCGTCGGTCACAACTTCGTCCGGTTTGCCATAAGCGGCGAGAGCCGTCGTGAAGAACCTGGGCGCCGCCGCGATGTCTCGGCGAACCGAGACGTACACCTCGACGACGGGGCCGCATCCGTCGACAGAGCGCTACACGGAGCGCCACACACCGGCAACCTTGACGTTGGTCTCGTCGAACCAGCGACGTCCGACCACATGTGGGCACGGTCTCGCCGCGTCGATCAGCAACCGTGTGAATCGTTGCACCCAGCGGTGCAGCCTGACGTGATCGACCTCAACACCAAGCTCAGCGCGCAGTTCCTCGAGGTCCCGGAACGACCACCCGAACCGCAGGTACCAACTCACCGCCAACAAGATGACCTCGGGCGGGAACCGGAACCCGGTAAACGCTGACGACAGCTGGCCGGACGGTGCAACACGACAATGGCGTTAATCTGCGCATCCTCTCCGCCGGCACGCCATCCGCCAACGCAACAGTGCCTGCGCGTGAGCTGGCCCGGCCAGCTCGTGGTGCGTCGACCTGACCGCTCCGGCCGCAGCTGCCCCAACCGGCAGATTAGGTTCGATGGCGTGCTGCGAACCTTTCTGACACACAATCCCGAGGATCTGGAGGCTTACTACGGGCGGGTGCTGGCCGAGCTGCGCATGGTCGCCGACGTCGTCCTGAATCCTTTCGACCGCGACCTCACCACGGACGAACTCGTCGAACACGCGGCCGGGTGCCAAGTAGTGATCGCCCATCGTGCAACGCCCGGTGAGGGGGCCCTGTTCGACCGGAACACAGACGTGGTCGCGTTCCTTCGGACGGCGGTGGACATCTCTACGATCGACGTGGGGGCGGCGTCCCGCAACGGTGTGCTCGTCGCTTGCGCCGACAAGAGCTTCGTGCCGTCGACCGCCGAGATCGCGTTGGCGCTGATGCTTGACCTGGCGCGGAACGTCAGCGAGTCGACGATCGACTACCGGCGAGGCGGCCAGCCGCCGCAGCGACCCGGGTTCCAACTGAGGGGTAGAACCGCCGGGCTGATCGGCTGCGGGGCCATCGGTAGCTACCTCTGCGAGGCGCTCGTGGCGCTGGGCGTTGAGGTACTCGTCGCCGACCCGTACACACAGGTCAGCGGCGTCGGCATCCGCCAGGTCGAGCTGCCCGAGTTGCTCGCCGAGTCCGATTTCGTGCTGCCGCTCGCCGCGTCGACCCCCGAGACCCAAAACCTGATCGACGCCGACGCACTCGCCCTGATGAAGCCGGGCGCGATGCTCGTCAACGTGTCACGAGGTGAGTTGCTCGACGAACAAGCCGTGGCCGCGGCGATCGACACTGGCCGGCTGGGCGGCCTTGCGATGGACGTCGGCCGAGCGCCAGACCAGCGCCCGGCGCCCGAACTCGCCGCCCGGCCAGGTGTGGTGGCAACACCACACCTCGGCGGTCTGACACGCGAGAACGCGGACGCACAGGCGATGAGCAGCGTCGAGCAGGTACGCGCGATCGTCGCCCACGAACTGCCACCGCGAGCGGTGAACGCCGACCACGCCAGCCGTCTGCGAGCCTGGTGGGCCACATGATGGTCGGAGGGACGACGGTCCGAGGCGCGTGCGACTCCCACGTGCACGTCTACGACCATCGGTACCCGATCGGTCGCTCGACGATGCTCACACCGCCGGATGCCTCGCTGGCAGAGTACCGGGCCGTCCAGTCGGCGCTCGGCCTCGATCGCGTGGTGTTCGTGCAACCGACCACCTACGGGCTCGACAACCGATGTCTGCTCGCGGCCGTGGCCGAGTTCGGCGACGCCGCCCGGGCGGTGGTCGTCATGGACGGCACCACGACCGACGACGAGCTCGCCCGGTTGACGTCGCTGGGTGGGCGCGGCGCACGTTTCCACATGTTGCCCGGCGGGGCGGTGCCGTGGG
>JAYTRT010000695.1:0-9815 GCA_043746045.1 Actinomycetota bacterium
GGTCGTGGGTTCGATACCCACCCGCCCCACCGGTCCTGATCTGGGGTGATCTGGAAATCCGAAGGATTGTGTGAGCCAGAAATCCAAGAAAAATCCAACGTGTCCGGCCAACCGAAGGTCGCCTGCTCGTAGAAGCCCACGCTGTCAGCGCACGGTTCAGACTGGCTCCGACGACTGCAGCCCGCACTCGAGGAAGCGTCGACGAGCGAGTATCGCCATGCCCGCTGTCATCACAACGCCGCCGAGGTCCTGTGGCTCACTGGCGACACAGATCTCCTCGAATCAGTCGAGCACACCACCAGACAACGGTGGCTACCACTCGCCCTGACGAACTTCGGCGCCGACGTGCGCCTGTCGCTGGCGCGACTGTGCGCGCTCGATGGCCGCCTCGACGAGGCCACCGACTGGTTCGCCGCCGCACGGGCGGTTTTCACCGAGCAAGGCGCACGGCCGCTGCTGGCGATCCCCGATCACGATGAAGCCTGGATGCACATCCGCCACCCAGGTCACGCACCGGTGTCAGCCCTCGAGTCGTTGCTCGAGCGCGCTGCTGAGGCCTGCGCCGACATCGGGATGTCCGGATGGCTCACTCGATCATGCGCGCTGCAACAGCAGTTGGGCGTGGGTGCGCACCGGTAAGCCTTGGTGACCTATCCACGCTGCGATCCGGAAGTGGACCCGCAGAACCGAGCCGCAGAACCGAGCATGGGGCACTCGCTTCGGACAATCGCCCCAACCGTCAGCACCGGCAGAACGGCCTCCCGGAAGGATGGAGTCGTGGTGATCGAAAACCCGAGCGCAGTAGATGGGGGAACGATCTTCGTGACCAAGAACAGGATTGACTCCTTCAGCGCTTGAAATGAAGGCCGAGGCGTATACCCGGTCCGTCGTCATCAGATGCAGTCGAGACGAGGTGGGCAGGCTTCTCAACTGCATGAATGAAGCCCGGGAGGCCATCGACGGCTGGGAAATTCAAACACGGCTCGGGATCGGGCGCGACGAGGTTCTCCGGATGATTGGGATCCTCGATGGCGCACTCGGCACTGATGGATGACCTTTCGGGCGGGACGACGTTCGACGATCCCCCCGGGATGCGACCGTCGGCACGCCCTGCGATGGGAGCAATCGCTTCGAAAGCCAGTTCGAACAGTCGATCGCCGAACGCGCGGCCACCGAGGCAGATCGGGAGCGTTTGTTCCCGTGTTGACACATCGCGACCGTGCCGACCAGCAAGCGATCCAACCGGCCGGAATGGACCCGCGGCCACCTGATCGAGGTCTCGGCCGCCATTGCGACGGGAAGTCGGTGCGTGGCTTCGTCATGACGGCCTTGGCGCCGAAGTCGGTGTCGGTGTTGTGGGCACTCGGTGATGTGGTCGCTGACGCGGACGACTCCGCGCTCCACGAGCTTGCTCTCTGGGTTGACGATCATGCCGGGTGCATGAGGTCGGCAGCGGATCGGGCGATGGACGACGATGCCGTGTCCCGTCTGACGCGACGAACGTGTTGTCACGCGAGGGTGGCTGGAGCGACCGCGAGTCCGGCCGCAGCGGCTCCGGCGTGCAGCCGCTTGTCCCACGCGGCGACCGTGAGATCTCTGGAGCCCAGGGCGAGAGCACTGGCGAGATGTACGGCGTCAGCCCCACGAAGGCGATGGGTTGAGGCGAGCGATCCGGCAGCACGTTCGACGTCGGCTGACAACTCGACCGGACGCAGCGATGCCCAGAACTGCTCCCAGTCGGCGACTGCCGCCGCCGCCTCGGACGCAGTCAAGTCGTGGTGACGGCCGGCTGCAGCGAGCGCTGCACACACCTCGGGATACGCGAGTCGACTCGACACGGCCACATCGCAAGCGTTCCACAAGGCCGCAACGATGTCGGAACCGACCTCGTCGAGCACGAGCTTCACGAGGGCGCTCGAGTCGAAGTAGACGATGGCCACCTCTAGCGACGTTGCTCACTGACGATGTCGGCAACCGGGCGCTTCGGTGTCGGCCGGGGGCGGTCACCCGCAACAGGTCGGGTCGAACGAATCGGGCGGCTGATGATGCCCTGTGCCGTGAGGCGGTCGATGACCGGTGTCGAGTCGAGCGCCACGATCCGGGCAACCGGTGTCCCTCGATCGGTGATGACGATGTCGTTGCCTTCGCGTGCTGCGTCGATCCAGTGGCCGAGATGGGCTCTGAGTTCCGTGACTGCAACGTCCATGTGGCAAGTGTACATCACATCCGACCTCGATACGTACAGATGACATGCCGAACGGGCCCTGAAGTCCTCCAGGACTCCCTGATCGCTTGGTCCGGCCGTGGTCACGGTGAAGCGATCGGGGAATCCGACGTTGCCGAGGATGCACGGCTACAGCGGCCGTCAGCCGTCGGTGAACCCGATGTCGAGGTCCCCAGGCGATGGGCTCGAGATCCGCGACCCTCGGGGCGCGAACGATAGAGGCCTCGAGTCCGCGCGAGCGGATGATCTCGATGAGTTCGATCAGTCGTGGCTGCGTCAGCGAGCACCTCGTCGGTCACGAGGTCCAGCGCAACGTACCGGCCCGCCCGCCGCCCCACCGGTGCTGGGATGATGTGGAGAGGTGAACCGCTGTGTGAGCACGCAATCCTGCCATTGATCGATCGGCGGCCTAGTGTCCGCACGATGCGATCACGAGCGCCGACGAGATGACTTTCGTCGTCGCAGTGTCTGCCAAGGCAAGGTGGGCGCTTCGAGCGAGGCAATGGTTGCCAGGGCGCCGACGAACAATCGATCGTCTTTGTGATTCCGCTCCTGCTCAGCGGTCTGCACATCGCGACGTACGAGAAGCTCTCACCCATCGACGAGTGGGCACATCTGGATAGCGCATTCCAAACCAGCCATGGCCACATCGTGCGACGTGGCGACGTACTCGATGGCGCGACAACTCGAGTGATCGGGTGCCGTTCAATTGATTCTCCGAGCTTTGTGTCTCCGTATCCGTGCGAAGGCGATCCGACCGCGGCCATCGAGACCAGCACGGCGTACATGCATCCCCCGCTGTATTACGCGATCACGGGTCTGGCCGCACGACTCTTGACCTCCGTCGGGCTGGCTGGCGGCTTCTTGACCGGCGCACGAATCGTGAACGGGGTATGGCTCGCAGCGGGAGCACTGCTGATCTTCCTGATGTTGGGTGAGCTCCACGCCTCACGCCTGGTCCGGGCATCATGCTCGCTGCTACCGCTCCTCGCTCCGATGGTCCTGTTCCAGGGGTCAACGGTGACAAACGATGTCACCGCGATTCCCTCGGCCGCCGCCGCGCTCTGGCTGACGCTCCGATACGACAATCGCAAGACCCATTCTTGGGTGTTGGCCGCAGTCGCGATCGCTTCGGTATGGCTCCGAACAACCAACGTGTTCGGATCGCGGTCTGTGCTGTCTACTTGTTGATCCGTGCACTACAAGATCCGCACCGCCGACGTCGACTCCTCCGAGGTGCTTTGATCCTGATTGCTTCGGCAGGAATTGCGGCCGCGGTATGGCTCGTCGTGATCGATCAGATAGCGCTCGTGCCAGCAGCGGCGTTTCGACTGCGACCGCTCTTTTCGCAACGACTCACCTGGCACGACCTGATCGTCTCCATCGCACCGATGGTGCCACCAACGGGAGCGCTCCCCGATGTGACCATGTGGAGTGGCCGCGACATCGTCCAACTTCAGGTGGCCGCCGTTGGTTGGCTTCTCGTCAGCGCGCCCTTCATGGCGATGCTCGAGGCCTCACCCGAGAGCGATCAGCGGCGGTTTCAGACCACCGCAGAAACCGCCCGAAGTGACGAGCGGACGGCCGCGCAAGATGTGGGAACGACAAGTGGGCTCGCGATCGGCATCGCCACCGCCCTCGTCGCAATTCTGGCCGGTCCGGCGCTCGTGATCATCAATGCCGTCTCGAGCGACTCGTATCTGGGTTCGCCTCCTCCGGCGCGTCTCGCAATGTCAGTCGTGCCCGCCCTGGTCGTCTGTGTGGCGTTCGGCGCTCGAAGACGCAATGCAGCGTGCGCGCTCGCCCTTTTCGTGGCCGCCGGACTGATCAGCGCTGCCACTGTCCTGCTCTGACTCACTGCGACGCCGGGCTGCATTCTGAATGACCGACACCAGCCACCGTGCGTCGAGCCCCCGATCACGATCATCGAGTCGTCGACGCTCGGCCAGCACGACCGAGAGCGCCAGAACATCGCGGGGGTGCTGTCCGATGGGGGAGTCGATCGCCTCGCCGTGCGCCTCAGGCCACGCGCCTCAGGCACAACTCGACCACGGGTCGAGCGATCTTGCGTGTCGGGGAATTCTGCACATAGTGTTCGAACCAGTCGGCTGGTCACATCGGCGAAGTGCTGTGGAGATCGAAGAGCCTGACACCGTCAGCTGCTGTCGTGCCTGTTGATCGCATCCGTCGGCGGCGCAATCCATGAAGAACGACACTTCGAAGTCAGAGACATCGACGAACAAGGAGCGACATGAGCAACGAAGAGCATGGCACGGTCACCACCAGCGATGAGCCGTCGACAGCGACGTGCCCGGTGATGAGCGCCTCGCAGTTGGCTGTCGGCATCACTGCGAACCAGCACTGGTGGCCGCACAGTCTGAACCTGAGGATTCTTCGGCAGAACCACCCGGCTGCCGCTCCGTTGGGCGATGATTTCGACTACGCCGCAGCGTTCAACAGCCTCGATTTCGATGCGTTGGCCAGCGACGTCGATGCCCTGATGACCCAGTCACAGGACTGGTGGCCGGCTGACTACGGACACTACGGGCCGTTCTTCATCCGGATGACCTGGCACGCCTCCGGCACGTACCGCATTGCCGACGGCCGTGGTGGCGGTGGCAGCGGTGCGCAGCGTTTCGCCCCACTCAACAGCTGGCCGGACAACGCCAACCTCGACAAGGCTCGCCGGTTGCTGTGGCCGATCAAGCAGAAGTACGGACAGAAGATCTCGTGGGCAGACCTGCTGCTGTTCACGGGCAATCGCGCCCTGGAGACGATGGGCTTCAAGACCTTCGGTTTCGGCGGCGGTCGTGCCGACATCTGGGCGCCCGAGGAGGACGTCTATTGGGGCCCGGAGCGAGTGTGGCTCGACGATCAGCGGTACAGCGGCGATCGCGAGCTCGCCAATCCTCTCGGAGCCGTTCAGATGGGTCTGATCTATGTCAACCCGCAGGGCCCGAACGGCAACCCGGATCCGATGGCCTCGGCACGCGACATCCGTGAGACATTCGGTCGGATGGCGATGAACGACGAAGAGACGGTGGCCCTGATCGCTGGTGGGCACACGTTCGGCAAGACGCACGGCGCAGCTGATCCCGACAAGTACGTCGGTCTCGAGCCGGAGGGCGCTGGCATCGCGGAGCAGGGGTTCGGTTGGACCGGCAGTTTCGGCACCGGCAAGGGTGGCGACACGATCACCAGTGGTTTGGAAGGCGCATGGGCCAATGACCCGATTCGCTGGGACAACGGCTATTTCGAAAACCTGTTCGGCTACGAGTGGGAGCTGACGAAGAGCCCCGCCGGTGCGCGGCAGTGGACCCCGAAGAACCCGGAAGCGCAGGGCACTGTGCCGGACGCTCACGATCCGTCGAAGCGCCACGCTCCGATGATGGCGACGACTGACATCGCGATGATCGTCGATCCGGTCTACAAAGAGATCTCGAAGCGATTCTTCGAGAATCCCGACGACTTCGCCGATGTGTTCGCCCGGGCGTGGTACAAGTTGCTGCACCGCGACATGGGACCCATCGCCCGCTATCTCGGGCCGTGGGTTCCCACCGAGGAACTGCTCTGGCAGGACCGTGTTCCGGTGGTGAACCATGATCTGATCGATGCGGCCGACATCGTCGCCCTGAAGGCCAAGATCCTCGAGTCCGGGCTGTCCACTGCACAGCTCGTCTCGACTGCGTGGGCGTCTGCGTCCACGTTCCGTGGCACGGACAAGCGTGGAGGCGCCAACGGGGCGCGGCTGCGGCTTTCTCCGCAGACCGAATGGGACGTCAACGTGACGTCAGGTGTCTCGCGTGTGGTGGCGACACTCGAGGGCATCCAAGGGGATTTCAACCGTTCGCAGACCACCGCCAAACTGGTCTCGCTGGCCGACCTCATCATTTTGGGCGGCTGTGCCGCAGTCGAGCGAGCGGCGAAGGATGGCGGCCACGCGGTCGAGGTTCCCTTCACGCCGGGCCGCACCGATGCGACAGCGGAGCAGACCGACGCCGAAGCCTTTGCCGTCCTCGAGCCGACCGCAGACGGGTTCCGCAACTACCTGCAGAAGGGCCACGACCTGGCCGCGGAACATCTGTTGGTGGACAAGGCGTTCATGCTGACACTGTCTGCGCCCCAGATGACCGCGCTGGTCGGCGGGTTGCGCGTCCTGGACAGCAATGCCGGGCAATCAGGCCACGGTGTGTTCACCGATCGGCCCGAAACCCTGACCAACGACTTCTTCGTCAACCTGCTCGACATCGGGACGGTGTGGACCGCGACCTCGGAAACCGAGGACGTGTTCGAGGGCCGCGATCGCAGCACCGGTCAGTTGCGCTGGACCGGAACCCGGGTCGACCTCATCTTCGGATCGAACTCCGAGCTCCGGGCCCTCGCCGAGGTGTACGCCAGCAGTGATTCCGAGCAGAAGTTCGTGCGTGACTTCGTCGCTGCCTGGGACAAGGTCATGAATCTGGACCGCTTCGACAAGTCCTAGTTCTTCCTCGGTCATACATCGCTCGGCACACGTCGCTCGGGCCGCAGCCGCTCGAGGCTGCGGCCCGACGACACGACGTACGACACGGCGTGACAGCCGCCAGTAACCTCGCCCCGATGTCGACCATTGTCAGCGTGCGTGCGACACCGATCAACGTCCCGATGGTCGCGCCCTACCGGTTCTCGTTCGGGACGCTCGCCAGTTTCACGACGACGATTGTCGAGGTGACGGACAGCGACGGTGTGACAGGGATCGGGGAGACACCACACGGTGATGTCTCTGCCCACGTCGAACGGCTCGGGGCGCGACTGGTCGGCGTGTCGGTCGATGCCCTCAACGAGTGCGAACGACGATGCACCAGCGCCACCGGGTTCAGCCTCTGGGACGACTCAGCGGCCAACCGTCGCGCGTTCGGTGGGATCGAGATCGCGTTGTGGGACCTACGTGCGAAGCGGGCCGGTGTGCCGTTGGTCGATCTGCTCGGTGGCCGGGTTCGAGACACCGTGGCGTTCACCGAATACTTCGCACTGCGCATCGATCGTGAGGACACGCCCGCTGCCGTCGTGCGGTACTGCGAGCACATTGCATCCGAGTTCGACGTGCCGGCGTTCGAGGGCAAGCTCGGCGTGCTGGACATGGAGACCGAGATGACGATGATCGCGGATCTCGTTCGCGTCCTCGGTCATGGCAAGGTCCTGCGTCTCGATGCCAACGGCGCGTACACCGTGTCGACGGCTCGACAGGTCGTTCGCCGTTTGGCCGATCTCGGTGTCGGATGGCTGGAAGACCCGTGCCGGACGTTGGACGAGACCGCTCGCCTACGAGCCGATGGGTCACCGCTCTCGTTCTCGACACACGAGCCCGACCTCGTTCGGGCGGCGCGATCGGGCACGCCCGATGGCATCTGCATCGACGCCTCGGAAATGGGAGGGATTCGGCGGACCCAGGACTTCCTTCGCGCATGCGCTGCGCTCGGGGTCGACTTCTGGTGCTACAGCGGCGACGCGGGAGTGATGACGGCTGCCTACCTGCACCTGACCGCAGCCGAGCCGTCGATGATCCGACCCCACCAGTCGCTGTTCCGCTTCACCGCAGATGTCGTGATCGAACAGGGCCACTACTCGCCCCGCGCCGGGGTGCTGCCGATTCCCGATGGGCCCGGTCTCGGGGTCACCATCGATCGAGTCGCGTTGCAGCGACTGAACGACCGCTACCGGAACGAGGGAGCAATGGCAGCCGGAACTGGCCACTATGGAAGCGAGTTCCGCCAGCGATGAACGCGGCGGCGACAACACTCACGCTCGACGAGGTCGAGGACATCAGCCGCCGGATGCTCCTGAGTTCCGGCGCATCGGCGTTGCAGGCTGGGCCGACCGCACGCAGCATTCGTGACGCCGAGGCCGACGGGATCCGGACGGTTGGGCTCAGCTACCTGCCGACGTATTGCGATCACGTGGCGTGCGGCAAGGTGGTCGGTGACGCGGTGCCGACCGTGACTCAACCGCGGACCGGAACGATTGCTGTCGATGCACATCACGGGTTCGCTCATCCGGCGTTCGCGGCGGGCAGCGACCGGTTGATCGCTGCCGCACGGAACAGCGGAATTGCACTCATGTCGATCGCTCATTCGTATTCGGCCGGCGTGCTCGGTTGGTTCGTCGAGCATCTCGCCGAGAAGGGGCTGGTGGCGATGATGTTCGCCAATTCGTCGTCGCTGATGGCCGCCCACGGTGGCAGCGTTGCCTTCTTCGGGACCAACCCGATCGCCTGGGCGACCCCTCGGGCCAATGGCGCGCCCGTCGTCGCCGACATGTCGTCCTCGACCGTGGCATGGGTCAAGGTCAATGCCGCCGCACAGGCCGGCGAGTCGATCCCGCTCGGTTGGGCCTTGGATGTGAACGGCGATCCGACGACCGATGCGCAGGCCGCGTTGGCGGGCTCGATGGCACCGGCGGCGGGCCACAAGGGCTCGGCGCTCGCACTGCTGGTCGACGTGATGTGCGGAGGAGTCGCTGCGTCGAACTTCTCGTTCGAGGCGTCGGGTTTCGGCGGGACGTCGGGCGGACCGCCGGATGTCGGTCAGGTGATCCTGGTGATCGATCCCGCTCCCACGGCTGGTCTCGGCTTCCTCCAGCGGATCGAGACGGAGCTCGACGCGATGACCGATCAACCCGGCGTTCGTCTCCCCGGTGATCGTCGCTTGGCCAGTCGCGCTGACGCCAGCGGCTGCGGCGTCGACGTCCCGCCCGAACTGATGGCCGTGCTGCTCGACTACGCCGCCAACGGTTCTCCGGCAATCGCCGACCGCTAGGGTTCGTCGATGCCCGCCGCCTCGTTGAACGTGTCTGTCACCGTCCACATGTCGGCACCTCCGGACAAGGTGTGGGATCTCGTCAGTGATGTGACCAAGATCGGTCGCTACAGCCCGGAGACGTTCGAAGCCGAATGGTTGGACGGCGCGACTGGCCCCGCCGTCGGCGCGAAGTTCCGCGGTCACGTCAAGCGCAACGGCAAAGGGCCTGTCTACTGGACGCCGTGCACCGTCACAGCGAGCGTTCCGGGTCAGGAGTTCTCGTTCGGGGTGCGCGCCAAGGGCGACAAGCCGCCGCTCAGCGTGTGGGGATACCACCTCGTCGCGGCGGGCGATGGCACCGACGTGACCGAAACGTTCGACCTCGCCCCGACGCTGCCGCTGCGGCTCTACTGGAGACTGTTCAGCTGGACGAGGGGCAAGACCAACCGCAACGGCATGCGCCAGACACTCGAGCGGATCAAGGCCGAAGTCGAATCGACCCGCTGACCCCGCTGACCCGCTGACCCGGTGTCGTTCCGCTGGACAGTGCAGCGCAACGACACCGAGACAGGACGCACGGCTGATGGCTCACGTCGGTCGAGGCGCTGGTCCCGTTTCGGCCGCGAGGTCGGCGATTGCCTGACGAGAGTCGTAGCGGATGAAAGCCGGCACGAGGAGGACACAGATCGCGATGCCGACGATGCATGCGAGACCACCGGATACGACGGCGAACTCGGGACTCACCGATGCGACAACACCGGCTTCCAGATCGCCGAGGCGTGGGCCGCCGTTGACGACGACGATGAACACTCCCT
>JAYTRT010000696.1:0-9788 GCA_043746045.1 Actinomycetota bacterium
GTCTTTGACATCGCCGCCCAAAACGACGCTGCCGACCACAGCAGCGAGTTCCCGCTCGTCGAACCCGAAGCCCATGACCTCCATCGACTGCGTGGACGACGGGCCGGTACCGCGCTGGAGTCGAATCGAGCGGACACCGTCTGCGCTCTGAGCTGCGACGCCGCGGAGCCCATCGATCTCGACGCGGGTGACCCCCGGCTCGATGGACGGGGCGATCCTCCCGCACTGCGAGGACAACACGGAGAACCACCGACCGGCGGTTCGGCTCGCACCCGGACCGGCCCAGATCTCCAGCCAACCCGCTGTCGGCGCCCCAGCCGACTCTTCCGATGCGCCTGAATGGTTCAACGCCGATGGCGGTTGAACGAGCACATACCCCGGTGGTTGGATCAACACCGTATGGAGACCGGTGAGGGTCGGCCCGCGAGCGGTGGTGGCCGAAGAAATCGACGTCGCGCCCGACGCAGCCGCCAACGTCGGTGCCGAGTTCGCCTCAGAACCGGAGTTGTGTGGTCTGACCCACACCGCGCCGGCGACGAGCAACACTGCCACGACACCGATCGAGACGAACATCGTCAGACGTGAATTTCGGTGCCCATCGACCGAGCGCCCTGGCCGCGCCGTCTTCCCGACTGGTGCCGGCGCAGATCGTTGGTGCGGACGTTGTGGACGTTGCGGGTCCGCGATCTGATCACGGCACGTTCGACGCGTGTCGTCGTCGAACCAGGTTTCATCGGCCCGCAGGAAATCGTCCAGCGCGACCCCGGTGAATCCCTCCACGAACAACCGCTGAGCGTCGACGAGAGCATTCCCGACCTCGGCCGACGGAACCGATGCGATGCGGGCCACCACGTCCAGCGGCAACTCGCGGATCAGCGCGAGGTCGAGCAACGCACGATGCGCTGCACTGAGCTCGCTGGTCCGCTCGGACACCAGCCCGTTCGCCGATACCAGGTGCACCCCTTCGGCCATCAACCACGCCTCGTCGATCACTGCGGGACCCTGTCGCTGCGCGGCCAGAGCGTTGGTGTAGATGCTCGACAACAACGCCGGGGCATCTCGACGACCACCGATTCGACACAGCCAACGGTAGATCTCCGTGGACGTCTCGTCGAAGCAGATCAGCGCGTGGTCCAGGTCGCCGACGGCGAACGGTCCCCGGAGCGACATCACGATCACATCTTGCCGGATGGGTGACGATCTCCGCGAGACTGAGCAAATGAGCCTGCGCATGAACTCGATCACCGTGCTGATCGCAAGCGCCGCATTGATCGGCGCTCCGTTGACCGTCGAAGGTCGGGCCGATGCGCTGGCACGCGATTCCACAGCCAGGATCGACACAGCGAGCATCGATCATTCGGCAATCGCCACTGCTCACGCGGTCCGCGTCTCGCCACCCACAGCCGGTCCCGGAGCGAGTCCGCTGCCCGCCGACGCACAGCCTGTCGACACCTCTCACCCGGACATCGTCGTCGGCACAGGCACGGCCGCGAGTTGCACCTCACAAGGGGTGATCGATGCCGTCGCCCGCGGCGGGATCATCACGTTCTCGTGTGGCCCCGATCCTGTCACGATCATGATGAACGACACGGCCAAGGTGGTCAACACGTCCAGCGTCGTCGTGCTCGACGGCGGCGGCAAGGTGACGCTCAGCGGCGCCGGCCAAAGGCGGATCCTGTACATGAACACCTGCGATCAGCAGCAGATCTGGACTACGTCGCACTGCCAGGATCAGGAACAACCACAGCTCACGATCCAGCGGATGACGTTCACCCAGGGCAACAGCACCGGCGACGTGGTCGATGGCGGCGGCGGCGGTGCCGTATTCGTCAGGGGCGGCCGGCTGAAGGTTGTCGACAGCACGTTCACGGACAACCGCTGCGAATCGACGGGGCCCGACCTGGGTGGCGGCGCGCTCCGTGTGCTCAGTCAGTCGCACGGCCTACCGGTGGTGGTTGCATCGAGCATCTTCGGTGGCAGCCCGGACGCTGGGAACTCCTGCTCGAACGGGGCAGCGATCTCCAGCATCGGGGTCTCATGGCAGATCTACGCCAGCACGTTCACTAACAACAGTGCGATCGGCAATGGTGCCAACCCATCTCGATCAGGAACGCCTGGTGGTGGCAGTGGCGGAGCGATCTACCTCGACGGCGATCAATTCACGCTCGATGTGACCGACTCGGTGTTCCGTGGCAATTCGGCGAACGAGGGCGGTGGGGCGATCTTCTTCGTGTCGAACGATCGCACGGGGGAACTGCGCATCACGGATTCCGTCCTGGAGAACAATCCGAGTCGTGGGTTCGAGACGGCTGGATTCCCCGGCATCTTCTTCCTCGGCGCGGGCACTCCTCATGTGATCGGGCGCTGATCTTGTGGACATCGCGCAACGACGGTGCGAGTCGGTCATCAGGCACCGGGATTGAATGGGATGCCGAGCACGAAAGGAGAGCCGACATGAGCAACAGCTGCACACATCTCGACACGATCGAGGACGTCGCACCCTCCGGCGACGGCTGCGAGGACTGCCTGAAGATGGGTGGCCATTGGGTTCACCTGCGGATGTGCATGGAGTGTGGACACATCGGTTGCTGCGACAGTTCGCCGCATCGTCATGCGACCGCCCATTTCCGTGCTGACAACAGTCATCCGCTGATTCGTTCGTACGAGCCGGGCGAGGAGTGGTGGTACTGCTACGTCGACGACGTGATGTTCGAAGTGGACGGCGACGAACCGTCGCCAGCGCATCCGTGAAAGCTGCGAAGACTGCCTGGACCACACCAGCGCGACCTCGGCTCGGGGAACAACTGCGCATCGCATCACGACAGGAACTGATCGACGACTCTCAGTGGACCCGGCTCACCGTCACCGTCGATCTGGCCGGCGAGCCGCTCAGGAAACTCGATGTCTCCGAGTGTCGGATGTCGGGGTGCCGGTTCACCGGTTCGGACCTCCAGGGATCACGGTTCGTCGACTGCGAATTCATCGACTGCGAACTGTCGGGCGTCACGCTGGCCGACGCCGTGATGACACGCGTCTCGTTCAGGGGATGTCGGATGTCGGGGGCGATCCTGACCAGTTCGAAGCTGCGCGACGTGACAGTCGCAGAATGCAAGGCTGACGAGATGAGCATGCGAATGGCCGCCGCCGAACGAACCGTGCTCGAACGAACCATGCTGCGCGATGCGGACTTCTACAGCGCCCGACTCGAATCGTGTCGACTGTTCGACTGCGACCTGACCGGTGTTCAGTTCTCGAAGACTGTCTTCACAGATGTGCGATTGCATGGCTCGACCCTGGACGGCCTGCGCGGCATCGAAAGCATCCGCGGCGTCACGATCGACCCGCAACAGATGCACGACTTCACCCTCAGCTTGCTGGCGGCGCACGACATCGCCGTCGACAGCGACCGAGAACACCAACCGGCTACTTCGTGACCAGGGCCTCGAGCTGTTCCAACGACTTCGTCATCCCCTCGATGATCTTGGAACGCAATGGACGGATCAAGAACCTGATCTGCTCGCCGCGAATGTCCCACGTCTCGCGAACCAACGTGCCGCCTTCGACCGCTTCGAGCTCGTAGCGCCAGATACGACCGCCGCCGAAGATGCCGACCACTTTGCTGCGCGCCCGCGGTTGCCACCCGATCAACTCGTTGTCGACGAACTCGACGACGGTGTTGTCCATCGTGTACTTCGCAACCATCTTCATGTGGATACCGAAAACCGAACCGAGGTGCAGCCGTTCCGACGCGCCATCGACATCTCGGACCGATCCGGAACCATCGAATTCGCGATGGCGTGCCGGATCGGCCAGTACGGCAAAGATCTTGTCGGCGGGCGCGGCGATGACCCGTTCGACACTGGCGACGTCGCGCCCTGCTCGGGTGGTTGCTGAATTGCTGTCGGCGCTGGACATCGGCACAACGTAATCGACGCAGCGCAACTCCTGTGGCGCCGTCACGCCGTGTGTAAGTATTCCGACGTGAAGCCGAGCGATGATGGCGCACGAGTCGCCTCGACAAGACCCAGATGACTCGCATCGGGGTGAGCGGTCATCGACATTTCAACGATCTGGCGAGTGTGACTGCGACGACCGTGACCGTGTTGCACCGGCTGCTGGAGCGGGCACCGAGCGCGACGATCATCTCCAGCCTGGCCGAGGGCGCCGATCGTCTGGTCGCCGAACTCGTTCTCGGTCATCTCGGTGCGAAACTCGAAGTGATCTTGCCGATGCCGACCGATGACTACCTCGACGACTTCGCGTTGCAGAACTCGACGCAGCAATTCCATGCACTGCTCCGGAGAGCGGCGTCGGTGGTGGTCGTCGAGCAGCTCGCCGGCGATTCACGTCCGGCCCGATACGAACGGGCCGGACGAGCGCTCGTCGATTCGTGCGACGTTCTCGTTGCGCTGTGGGACGGGCAGCCGTCTCGTGGCCAGGGCAGCACCGCGGAAGTGATCCGGTACGCGCTCGATCGCGACGTGCTCGTCGAAGTGGTCCTCATCGAACGTGATGCGCTGTGATCCACGATCGCAGCGTGACCGGGTGACAGCACGTATCCGGTGGGGGGCACTCGGCACGCTGTGGGTCACCCTGTTCGTGCTCGCCAGCTACGGCTTCCGTGAGCAAGCCGAGCGTGGCCACATCGGGCGATCCAATCTGGACATCGTCTATCTCATCTTCCAACTGATCACGCTGCAGTTCAACGGAGCGACCGCTGTCTTGAACTGGCGACTGGAGATCGTTCGCTTCCTCGCCCCGACGTTGGCGTTCAGCACCGTCCTCCAATCGGCGTCGCTCGTCTTCGCCGAAGAGTTCCGGCGGCTGCGTCTCACGTACGTGCGCAACCACACCATCATCTGCGGCCTCGACGATGTCGGCACGCGACTGGCGCAGGCCTTTGCGGCCCGGGGCGACCGGGTCGTCGCAATCGAGATCGACGCGACGAACCCTGGCATCGCGTCGGCTCGCGCGGCCGGTGTCACAGTTCTGGTCGGCGATGCGACCGACGCCGGACTCCTCCGTGCGGCGCGGGTACGCTCGGCAGTTCGGCTCATCGCGGTGTGCGGCGACGACGCGGCCAACGTACAGGTCGCCGCGCAAGCGGCCCACGTGATAGGCGACCACGGCGACCACGGCGGCAAAGCCCTGCGATGCGCTGTCCACCTCGACGACGCCGAACTGGCGACGCTGCTCCGTGCAGCCGACCTGGATGGTCGGGGATCAGTTCGGCTGAGCTTCTTCAACACGCACGAACGCGGTGCTCGGGCGCTGCTCGCCGAGAACCAGCCGTTCAGTGCCGAGAACGCAGGCACCGACGAGAGTGCGGGCGGTCGACCCCACGTCGTCCTTTTCGGATTGGGCCAGTTGGGTCGCAGCCTCGTCGTCAGCCTCGCTCAGCAGTGGGCCGAGCTGACCGGTTCCGGCGACGCCAGCCCCCCGCCACTGCGGATCACGTTGGTCGACGAGTCAGCCAGCGGCCGATGGAAGACCCTGTGCGCGCAACATCCGGCGCTTGAAACGGGGTGTCACGCGACGACGCTCGACTTCGACCTCGACTCGCCGACAGCCAGCGGTGTAGACGATCTGCGCTCCGTTTTTGTCGACGAAGCACCGACATGGGTGGCGATTGCGTACGCCGATGAATCACTCTCGTTGTCGACGGGGTTCTTCCTCCACCAGAGCCTGGGTGTGCGATCGATCCCGATTGTGGTGCGGACCCGAACCGTTGCCGGACTCGGCTCGCTCCTGATCCCCGGCGACATGCCTGTCGGCGCACTGCGGATGATCCGTGCGTTTCCGTTCCTCGACCGCACGTGCACCATCGGCACTGTCGAAGCGGGCGTCCGTGAACAGCTCGCCCAAGCGGTGCACGAGGACTACCTGTTGCAGCGTGATCCCGACCAGCGTCATCCCGAACAGAGCTCCCTTCAACGTCCATGGGACGAACTCGACGACGACGAACGCGACCTCAGCCGCCGTCGTGTCGACGGCATCCTCGGCGACCTCGCAGCGCTCGGCTGCGAGCTGGGCCCATTGCGTCGATGGGGCGTCGCCGAGACGTCGTTCTCCGATGAGGAGATCGAGCAACTCGGCGAACGCGAGCACGCCCGATGGGCCGTAGATCGCATCGCCGCCGGCTGGACCCACGGTGCGGTCCGGGACGACATCGCCAAGAAGAATCCTCTGCTCGTCGACTGGCACGAACTGCCGGACGATGTTCACGCCGTCAACATCGAATCGGCTCGGGCGCTGCCGGCGATGCTCGCCCGCGCCGGGTTCGAGCCCGTGCGGCTGGACTGAAACGCTGGCCGCCGAAAACGAAAGGTGGGCCACGGCCGGTGTCAATCACGCACCGGCCGTGGCCCCGATCGTGTCGACCAACGAGGAGGCCCACACGACGATTTTGTTGATCCCGTCCACAGACTCAGCAGACGCCTCGAACATTGATTGATCCGCCGGCCGGGGCGCCGTTGCCCCGGCCCTGCGGACGTCTTGTTGCTGACGTTCAGCCAGCGTTCTGTCCGCTCGATGTCACTTCAGCGCACGGCGGCGGACGACTGCCAGCAATCCGGTACCGGCTGCGAGCAACAGGCCACCGAGCAAGAGGACCAGCGTCGATGACGTGCCGGTCGAGGGCAACCCGGTCACCGGTGCCGCTGGCGCAATGATGTCGCCGACGGCGAGCGGTGCTGCGGTCGCCGGGACCGGAGCGTCGATATGGGAAATCAGCGTGGTCGTCGTGCTCGGCGCCACGGTCGTGGTCGGTGCATCGACGACGATGGCCGGCACGGTTGTGGTGGTCACGACCGGAACTGTGGTCGTGGTGGCGGGGACGGTGGTCGTCGTCGCAGGGGCGGTCGTCGTGGTCGACGGGGCGGTGGTGTCGGTCGTGCACACTTCGATCGTTCCACCGGTGAGCGGGAAGCTGGTCTGCGCCTCGGGCGTGATGGTGTAGCCCTGGGCCGCTGTTGCGATCACTGTGACGGTCTGGCCGGCGTCCAGCGATCCGCTCGCCGGGGTGTAGATGACACCGGTCGGGCCGTTCGTGCTGAACGTGTCCTTCACACCGCAAGCGGTTGTCGTCACCACGGTCGGCGCCACCGGCGTGACGAATATCGTGCAGTTCGACGGCGCTGCGTTGAAGGTGTGGTTGAAGACGGTGGGCCCGGTGATCACGAAGCCGGGGTTGGCCGATGCCGTTGTCATCACGGTGCCCCCTGGGGCGACGGTTCCGGTCGTTGTGTACGTGACGTTCGGCGTGTTCGACGGCAGGATGACCGCGGCAGTGGTCGGCGACGCACAGGTCGGCTCGGTATAGGTCGGCGTCCCGGCCGTCACTTGAGGTGTGCAGGGGCCCGGCAGAGTGACCGAGCCCGTATCTGGCTGCGTGTATCCGTCGGCCCACGAACCAGTGACGGTCAATGTCGCCATCGTTGCTGTTGCGGGCACGCCTGCCTGAGTGACGGGTGCCGTGTTGTACGGCATAGAAGCGCTGGCCGGGATGTCGACGGGCAAGCCGCTCACCGTCCCGCCCCCGGTGGATCCTTTGAAGGTGACGGTCTCTGCACTGTCGTAGTCGTTCGCGACGGTCCACGAGACGGTGTAGGTCCCGTTGGTCTGGCAGGTCGCGGTGCCAGTGATCGAGTTGGCGTGGGCGGACGCGATTTCGGTGCCGATGGCTCCGACGCCGATTCCGGCGATGGCGGTGATCGCGCCGATCGCGATCGCCTTCATGCTGCGGTTCATTCTGATGTGCTCCTCGTTAAGGTTTTTGGATTGACACGTCTCTCTGGAGCTACCGCTTCATCGATCCGTGCGGGTGATTGATCAGAACGTGCGCCCATTGGGCCGTCCGGACCACCGCTCGTTGCAGTGGCACTCCGTTCCGCTCGTTCCAGAAGAGTGTTACGTACCGCAGATCTTGAAAGATGATTTGTCCGGCTGATCCAGACACAGTCTTGACGATGTGGCCAACAATACCCACGTCAGGAAATGATTCTGTGACCGAGCGTGATATCCCAGAGAAGTCGGTTGGGCTCTGCTGCGTTCGGATTGAATCACCGATCTCACGCAGCGTCGACGGCATCACACCAAGCGTGTTCACGCCGACGGTCAATCCGGTTGCGTGCGAATCGATGCGATCATCTGGTCGATTTGGTCGACCATCGCAATCAGCCCGTTGATCTCAGCGATCGCGCGTGCTTCACCCAGCGCGGTGAGCGCCTGCGCACCGTGACCGAGGAGCCCGAGCACCTCACCGCGATTGGCAACGCCGTGCAGATACGTCTGTCCGTGGCCCGCCGCTCTGGCGAGCGCTATCTGCTCGTCGATGCAACGCAGCGCGCCGTCGAGATCGCCCGACTGGCGCAGCAGGATCGCGCGATTCCCGATGCACGAGGCGAGCGCCACCGGATCTGCGACGCGACGGCAGATCGACTCCTGTTCGTCGAACAACGCGGCGGCGACCGAAAGCTGCCCTCGTGCCATCACGATCAACGCCAAGCTGCCGAGTGCTCGCTGCAATGCCGCTTCGTCGTCCAGTTCACGCGCGAGAACGATCAGCGATTCCCACACCGGTGCGGACTCCACGATGTTGCCCTCGGCGTGCAGCATCTCCACACCGCGCGTGAGCAGACCGAGGGCGTCGGCCGGAGCGCCGCTGTTGGTCATCGCCCGGGCAGCGTTGCAGAGATCGCTGATCATTCCGGCGACGTTGCCCAGTCGGGCATGGATCTGCCAGCGGTTGGCGTAGAGGGTGGCCAGCGCGGTCACCGCGTGCAACGAGACGAGCGCTGGTTCGGCTGTTGCGTATCGATCGAGAGCGGCGCGCAGATCACCTCTGACGATGTCGATCGCAGCGAGATTGCAACGCGCCACCGACGTCGCAGCATGATCACCCAGTTCGACCGCCAGGGTTTCCTCCTCGCTGTGCGCAACGGTGGCGCCCTCGATGTCGCCGAGCTCGCGACGAGCTGTTCCGAGCATTCCGAGCGCGAGCAACAGTGCTGGTCGAGCACCGGCGACGCGGGCCGTGAGTACGGCCTCGGTCGACAGCGTTCGAGCATCAGGCCAGCGTCCCTCGTCGATCGCCGACCGCGCTCGGGCATCGAGGATGCGAGCCAACAGCGGTTCGTCGGAGATGCGCCGGATCAGGGCCTCCGCTTCGACAGCGCGGGCGTCGGCCTCGAATCGGAGTCCGAGCTGGCGGAGCGCATCGACCTCGTTGATGCTCGCTTCCGCCACGCCGCGCAGATCACCGATCTCGTCAGCGACGATCCGGAACGCGACGAATCGTTCGAGGGCGCTTGACGAGTCACCCGTGTCCGAGAGCAGTGCGCCCTGAGCGGCCAGGGCGCGTGCTACGGCAGCCGGATCACCGATCGAGCGACACAGTTCCTCCTGCTCGGACAGCGCCGCGAGCGCTGCCGGATGATCACCGCGCTGACGCAGTACCTGGGCCCGGTTTCCGAGAACAGCTTGCAGGCCGAACGCATCGTCGAGCTGCCGGCAGATGGCCTCTGCCTCGGCGAAGAGGGAAAGCGAGCCATCGAGATCACCGGTATCTCGTCGGCAGAGGGCGAGATTGCCGAGGGCCGCCTGAAGGGCAGCGACGTCGCCGAAATTTCTGGACAGATCGATCGCCTCCTGCAGAGGCGGCTGCGCCTCCCGTAGCTGTCCCTGGGCCATCAACGCGACGGCGTGGTTGACCAGCGCGGCGGGCAGACGACGACGCGCAAGCTCGTCGGTCCTCGTCCGGTACAGCTCGACGATGAACCGGTTGAGCT
>JAYTRT010000697.1:0-3148 GCA_043746045.1 Actinomycetota bacterium
GCTGCGGCGATCGCCAAGTTGTACGCCACCGAGACTGCGGTCAGCGCCACCCGGGTCGCAGCGCAGGTGTTCGGCGGCAGCAGTTTCATCGAGGAGAACCCGATCGCGCGTTTCTACCGAGACGCCAAGATCCTCGAAATCGGTGAGGGAACCAGCGAGATCCAACGACTCGTCATCGCCCGTATTCTCGGCCTCGACGTTTCCTGACGGGCAGCCCGTGGTACAGCAGAGGTGATGGCCGAGTCGACGCCTGCACGCACGGCATCGATGTTCCGCGCTGCCGATGCGCCGGCGACGAGGCGGCTGGTCCGCCGGCGGCGAATCGTGTGCACTGCAGTGATCGCGCTCGGAGTCGCCCTGGTCGTCGCCGGTGTGTTGATGCGGACGAGCGAGGCCGACCAGCGACGCCAGGACTCGTCGGGACGGGACACGCACGCTCTCGTGACGCAGATCGTTCTGCACCGCGGCGGCACCGGGCCGAGCTCGTCGTCGGCCACCGTCACCTTCCACACGACGGACGGCGTCGAACACTCGGCCGAACTCACGCGTGGACGGGCAGCGACGCCATATCGCTCAGGATCGGTTGTCACCGTCGTCTACGACGCGCACGATCCGACACACGTCTCGATCCTCGGCGATCCGTTCGCGTCCGGCCTGATTCCGTGGTTCGTGCCGCTTGCAACCGGGGTCTTGCTGTTGATCCTCGGCGGTGGCGCTGGCATCTGGTTGCGATGGGCAGAACGTGTTCTCGAACAGAATCCATGGGTCAGCGTCACGTCGACCGTGATCGAGAAGCCGATGAGCGACGGTGGCCGCCGGGTGATCCTGCGCATGCTCGAATTGAACGGTGCGCCCGACAATTCCACCCTCGCCGCGCCGATCGGGTGGCGCGAGCGAACACTCGACGACCTGTCACCTATTGCCTGGGTCGCCGGATCCGACCGACGATTCCTCGTCGCCGGCCCCGGCGGCGCCCCGTTGCGACGCTTTCGAAGAGTACGACTGATCGGCGGTGAAGCCCCGCCGCACGAGGGCCCGTTGCTGCGCTCTCGTCACACCGGCAGAGATTGATCCGCCGTCGCTCCGGTCGAGTGGTTCACCGCTCAGATGCGACGCGTCCGTGTGCCCGGGCGCTGCGGGCGGTCACTGAACTGACGACCGTCGAAGTAACCCGGATTCGTGTCCGGACGACCGCGGCGATTCGTCCAACGCCACGTCAGGGAGATGCGTGGATTCGGGGTGTCCGCCGCCGGAACCCCGTGAAGCCATTCCCGTTGCGTTGAACCGCCCATCACCAACAGATCGCCCTCACCAGGCATCAGCACGATGTCGTCCGGCGCCCGTCCGGCAGGAACCTTCTCGACCACCTGTGCCAGTGGCTGACGTTCACGAAACACGAACGGCCGACGTTGGCCGAGGATCACGATCGCAACCAGGGTGTCGTCGAGCCACCGCATCTCCCGATCACTGTGCAGTCCTTGGAAGTCGTCACCGGTGCGGTACAGCAGCGCCCCGACCCCGGTCAACGCAGCCCGGTATCTGGACTGCAGATGCAATTCGGTCTGGCGCAGCATCGGCCGGGTCTCGGCGCGCAGCCCGGCGCCAAGCCGCTTCTCCGGCACATACGAGTCGTACCGGAGAACCTCGCCCTGGGCCCACGGCGACTCGCTGTGGATCTCGCCGAACTCTGTCACCGGATCCCTCACGAAACCCTCGACGACATCGACCCACGACGCGGAGCCGAGCAGAATCCGGCGGACCGCAGCCTGCCGATCGATGGTGAGGTCGTTCGCTGTGCCCGACACTTGCTCGATGTTAGAGGTTGCCGCGCGCAGGTCGGACGGCACCGCCGACCCTGGCATCGGCAACCGTCGGTGCGCCGTCGGCGGGACGGACCCAGATCGTGTCGCCCACGTCGAGACCCAGCCCGCGGTAGTGGGTTCGCGTCAGGGTGATCTGAACCGTTTCGTCTGCCACTGCGAGATCGACACGAACCTCGAAGCCGACCCTGCTCACTCGAGCGATCGTGCCGAGAAGACCTCCGCCTGGGTCCGATGTGTGCAGGTCGAGATCATGAGGCCGGACCAGCTGACCACCGAGGCGGGTCACCGGTCCGAGGAAGCTCATCACGAAGTCGTTGGCGGGCTCGTCGTACAGCTGGTCAGGCGTGCCGATCTGCTCGATCCGCCCGTCGTTGATGACCACGATCTCATCCGCGACTTCGAGGGCTTCGTCCTGATCGTGGGTGACGAGCACCGTTGTCACATTGACCTCGTCGTGCAGGCGCCGCAACCACTCACGCAGCTCCTTGCGCACCTTGGCGTCGAGCGCGCCGAATGGCTCGTCGAGCAGGAGCACCGTGGGTTCGACGGCGAGGGCACGCGCCAACGCCATCCGCTGCCGTTGCCCTCCGGACAGTTGCGAAGGAAGGCGCCCGGCGAACTGGGTCAAGTGAACGAGTTCGAGGAGTTCGGCGACGCGAGTAGCGACCTCGGGCTTGGGCCGCTTGCGGATCTCGAGGCCGAACGCGACGTTGCGCGCGACAGACATGTGCTTGAACGCCGCGTAGTGCTGGAAGACGAAACCGACGTTGCGTTTCTGAGGCGGCAGGTGAGTGGCGTCCACACCCTCGATCTCGACGATCCCGCTGTCGGCGAATTCGAGGCCGGCGATGATCCGCAGCAGGGTCGACTTACCGCCGCCGCTCGGACCGAGCAATGCGGTCAACTGCCCCGTCGGGATGCTGACCGAGACATCGTCCAATGCCACGAAGTCACCGAACTTCTTGTTGACGCCGCGCACCTCGATGCTCATGTGTTTCCTTTCGGCCGGATGACCGACACGATGACGATGCAGGCCACCGCCTCGAACGCGAGGATGAACGACGTAGCGTACGCAGTGCCTTGCTGGAAGTCCTGATACTTCTGCTCCACCAGAAGCGTTGCCGTCTGGGTTTTTCCAGCCACGTTCCCGGCGACGATCTTGACGGCGCCGAACTCGCCCAAAGCCCGAGCGAGGCTGAGCACGACCCCGTACACGACGGCCCATTTGATCGACGGCAGGGTGATCCGCCGAAACGTCTGCCGCGAGTTCGCGCCGAGGCTCCGCGCGGCCTGCTCCTGGTCGATGCCGATTTCTTCCAGCACCG